>JBFJZQ010000160.1:0-7330 GCA_041622015.1 Oleiphilaceae bacterium | reverse complement strand
TTTTTTTCAAAAACGAAACGATATAGAGCCGAATGTAGAATGAACATGGAAAAAAACGCAGGTAGCGGGATATTAAATCTTCTGCAAATAACAGATAGCCATCTGACTAAAGATGCAAAAAGCGACCTCCTAGGTGTGGTAACGCGTGATAGTCTTGATGCTGTTTTGTCTTTGATTGAAAAGAATATTGCAGGCAAGGAGCACGCTTTGCCTGACTTTTTAGTTGCAAGTGGCGATATTGCGCAAGATGCTTCTGCAGAAGCTTATCAATATTTCAGTGATAAAACGCAGAATTTGTGTGCATCTGCCGGCTGGTTTTCGGGTAATCATGATGATACCCAAATTATGGAAAATGCATTTTCTGATAAAACAAAATTTTCTAAGGTCTATCGGTTTGATCATTGGCAACTTATTCTTTTGGATAGCGCCGTACATGGCTCAGTTCATGGGTATTTATCTGAGCAAGAGCTGATTGTCTTAGAGCAAGCGCTATCTGAACGTCCTGATCTTCATTCATTGGTATGTCTACATCATCATCCTGTTGATATTGGCTCAACTTGGCTAGATAAAATTGGCCTGCATAATCGTGATGATTTTTTTAAGGTATTAGATAAGTTTGAGAATGTTCGCGGGGTGCTCTGGGGGCATATTCACCAAGAATGGGAATCTGAGCGTAATGGCATTCCTATGCTTGCAACGCCTTCCACATGTATTCAATTTTTGCCTAAATCATCCGGTTTTGCTGTTGAAAATATTGCGCCGGGCTATCGCTATTTAGGTCTTCATTCCGATGGGCTCATTGAGTCCAAAGTGTATACGGCTGATGAGTTTAAGTTTGACCTAGATCTCAAGAGTACGGGTTATTGAAGTATCTGATTTATTTACATGGCTTCAATAGTTCTCCTCAGTCTGAAAAAGCCCAGCTCACCAAAAATTATTTTGAATCCCGCACTGTAGGCTCAGCGTTAGGAGTCAATATTATTGTTCCTGCTCTGCCGCCTGAGCCTTTGGCAGCTATTTCACTTGTGCATGAATTGATAAATAAGTTGGGTAGAGATAATTTAGTGGGCTTTGTAGGCAGTTCGCTAGGAGGTTTTTATAGTATTTATCTTCAAGCCTATTACTCTTCGAATGAACATACCCCTAAAGCTATTTTAATTAACCCTGCCGTTCGGCCATACGACCTATTAACTGAATTTTTGGGCGAAAATCAAAACCTGTATACCGGGGAACGCTATATGGTTGAGTCTTCACATATGCAAGACTTGGAGTCATTAGTCGTAAAGCCTATAAATCAACTCGATAAGATGCTGGTGCTTACCCAAACGAATGATGAGGTGCTGGACTATCAAGAAGCGGTATCTTATTTATCAGGGTCAAGTATGTGGATACAATTTGGCGGCAGTCATGCCTTCGACAATTACCCGTCTGTTTTACCCTGCATATATAATTTTTGCTTTAAATAATAAAAAGAACCTCGCTTTATTCTGTCGTTAAGATGCAGTCAATCTGGCTGGCTAAAAATTATAGGTGGTTTTTCACACAGCCATTCATGTAAAATGCCGCTTTCGAATTTATCGTTGCCTTTTCAGCTCAAAAATCATCTGTATTCAGGTTATTTTGTTAATGCTTGAAACATAACAAGGAGAATCTCTTGGGTTTCAAAACCGCTCTATTCAATGCTCATCGACACGCTGGCGCTAAGATTGTAGATTTTGGTGGCTGGGATATGCCCATCCATTATGGTTCTCAGATTGAAGAGCATCATATTGTTCGACAAAATGTCGGTATGTTTGATGTTTCGCATATGACCGTGGTAGATGTTCAGGGAGCGCAGTCGAGAGACTATTTGCGTTATTTGTTAGCCAACGATGTGGATAAATTACTCGTTGACGGTAAGGCTTTATATAGCGGTATGCTCGATGAAAAAGGCGGTGTGATTGATGATCTAATTGTTTATCGTATGCCCTCTGACTCTATGTCTTCAAACTCTAAGCCTTCAAACTATAGAGTGGTTGTTAACTGCGGCACTCGTGAAAAAGATCTTGCTTGGATGACCAAACAAGCAGAAAACTTTGATGTAGAGTTGAAAGAACGTAGTGATCTAGCCATGATAGCCATTCAGGGGCCTGAAGCTATCGATTCAGTGAAAAAATTAAAAGCCGAAAATGCTTCATTGATCGAAAGTCTGGCAGTTTTTCAAGGCCTTGAAAAAGGTGATTGGATGTATTGCCGAACAGGTTATACGGGAGAAGACGGGCTTGAGGTCATGCTGCCAAATGATGAGGCGGAAATATTTTGGAACGGTCTAGTTGAAGTAGGTGTTAAACCCTGCGGTCTGGGTGCGCGCGATACCCTTCGTCTTGAGGCGGGTATGAACTTATATGGTTCAGATATGGATGAAAGTGTCACGCCTCTTGAATCGAATATGGCGTGGACAGTTTCTTTTACAGATGATCGAGATTTTATCGGTAAAGCCGCATTAGTTAAGCAAAAAGACGCGGGCGTACCAAACAAATTGGTAGGCTTAGTGCTCGAAACGCGTGGTGTACTTAGAGGACATCAAAAAGTATGTCTTAATGGTCAAGAGGTCGGAGAAATTACCAGCGGTAGTTTTTCACCTACATTAGGTTATTCGGTTGCCTTGGCAAGAGTTTCTCAGTCGTTGACTGATGCTTGTCAGGTGGATATGCGCGGTAAGCAAATTGATGTGAAAATTGTAAAACCACCGTTTGTTCGTTTTGGTAAGCAAGCATATTAAACCCTAATACATTTACATTTAGTGTTGAACATTATTCGTTCTAGTTTGAGGAAATTAAAGCATGAGTATTATCCCAGGTGAATTACGGTATTTATCTAGCCATGAGTGGGTTCGTCTTGAGGAAGACGGCGAAACAGCGACGATCGGTATTACCGATCACGCACAAGATTTGTTAGGTGATGTTGTTTTTGTTGAATTGCCAGAGCTTGATTCTGTCATCGCAGCGGGTGAAGAAGCCGGGGTGGTTGAGTCTGTTAAGGCCGCTTCTGACATATTTTCGCCTGTAAGCGGTACTGTTATCGAAATTAATGAAGCTTTGGAAGATTCTCCAGAATTGGTCAATAGTGACCCTTATGACGATGGTTGGTTCTTTAAAATTAAAATATCGGATGCTGATGAACTATCGACCTTATTGGGTGCGGAAGAATATACCGAAGTTTGTGAGTCAGAAGATCACTAATCCTGAGTAGTACGGCTTTAGCCAAACTGCTGTTCAAGACCTTTGATTACACTGTTTCTAAACAAAACAGTGATTCAAAGGTTTTATTTTTTAAATAAAGCCGGTTGTTAACGAAATATCTCAGTATTATTTCTCAGCTTTATTATTTTATGAGGGTTAAACATGCCTTTTATTCCGCATACGGAACAAGATATACAAAAAATGTTAGACGTCATTGGTGTCTCGTCTATTAATGATCTGTTTGATGAAATTCCTACGCATCTGCGTGCTAAACCGTTAACGGGTGTGCCCGATGGTTTGGGTGAAATGGATATGATGCGCCTGTTGTCAGATCGAGCACAGCAAGACGAGGGTGCGCTATGCTTTATCGGCGCAGGCGCGTATGAGCATCATATTCCGGCAGCGGTTTGGGATGTCACGATGAGAGGAGAATTCCTTACTGCTTATACACCCTATCAGGCGGAAGCAAGCCAAGGCACTTTACAACTTATCTATGAATACCAGTCAATGATTTGCCAGCTCACGGCAATGGATGTATCCAATGCATCATTATACGATGGTGCATCGGGCTTAGCTGAAGCGGTCTTAATGAGTATTCGAGCGAACCGGAAATCGAAGAGCAAAAAAGTGCTATTTGCTGGTACAGTTCATCCTTTATATCAGAAAGTTGTAATAGATATTGTTTCAAACCAAGGTATTGAAATTGAAGTTATGCCTATTAATCCTGACAATCTATCAGTAGATATGGAGGCCTTAAAAGCCTATGCAGAAGAAGACTTTGCTGCACTGGTGATACCTCAGCCAAACTTTTTTGGTGGTTTAGAGTCTGTTGACGAATTAACTGATTGGGCGCAAGACAAAGGTATGTTGGTTATCGGCCTTGTTAACCCAACAGCATTAGCGCTGTTTAATCCGCCAGGAGATTGGGGTCAGCAGGGTGCCGATATCGCGGTAGGCGAAGGGCAACCTCTGGGTATTCCTTTGGCTTCAGGTGGTCCTTATTTTGGATTTATCGCCTGCAAAGAGAAGCTTGTACGTCAGATGCCAGGTCGTATCATTGGTCGCACTGTCGATTTGGAAGGCAAAGAAGGGTTTACCTTAACACTACAAGCCCGAGAACAGCATATTCGTCGTTCGAAAGCGACTTCAAATATCTGTACGAATCAAGGCCTAGCGGTTACCGCTGCAACAATCTATTTAACTTTACTTGGTTCAGAAGGTCTATCACGCGTTGCAAAATCCAGTCACCACAATGCACGACAATTATTGTTGAGCTTGTCTGATGTGGATGGGGTAACAATTCGAACGAATACCGCTTTCTTTCATGAATTTGTGATTCAGTTAGAGAATGAAAAAGACGGATTTGCCGAAGCCGTTTTGGGCAATATGGCCGAGCAAGGTATTTTGGGTGGTTTTAATTTAAGTGAGTACGGTGCGGACTTAAAAAATTGTATTTTGGTGTGTGTAACAGAGGTTAAAACTGAAAATGACTTGGCGATATACAAGTCAGCTTTAATTCGAGCAATTGAAGAGGTAACAGGCGAATGTTGATATTTAAAAAGGGTAGTCAAGGTCGCTTTGCTACTGCTCAAGCGCCAAAGAAAGTAGCTGAAGTGGCAGATTTGCCAGCAGCAATGTTGCGTAAAAAACCAGCCTTGTTGCCAGAAGTGTCCGAGCTTCAAGCTGTTCGACACTTCACTAATTTATCGCGTCGAAACTTTTCGATCGATACTCAGTTTTATCCTTTAGGCTCTTGTACCATGAAGTACAACCCTAAAGGGGCTCAGCGTGCCGCAGCTTTGCCTGGTTTTATAAATCGCCATCCACTCGCACCCGAGTCACACAGCCAAGGTTATTTGGCGTGTGTCTATGATTTACAGAATATCTTAAAAGAAGTCACGGGTATGGCGGGTGTTTCTTTATGCCCCATGGCAGGTGCTCAAGGTGAATTTGCTGGTGTGGCCATGATCAAGGCTTATCATGAAAGCCGCGATGATCACGCAAGAACAGAAATTATTGTGCCTGAAGCAGCGCATGGAACTAACCCAGCGACAGCTGTAATGTGTGGCTACAAGGTTAAAGAAATCCCGGTATTAGCAAACGGTGATGTTGATTTAGCCGCACTTAAAGCAGCAGTTGGCCCGCAAACTGCGGGTATTATGATGACCAATCCATCGACTTGTGGTGTGTTTGAGCGCCAGATCGAAGAAATTGCCAAAACCGTCCACGATGCAGGCGGCCTGCTTTATTATGATGGTGCAAACTTGAACGCTATTCTTGGTCAGGTTCGGCCAGGTGATATGGGCTTTGATGTATTGCATATGAATTTGCATAAAACCTTTGCAACACCTCACGGTGGTGGCGGTCCTGGTTCCGGTCCCGTAGCCGTTGGAAAGCGCTTGCTACCGTTCTTGCCAACCCCTATTGCAGGTTGTACAGAAGGTGATTCAGGCGTGAAGAGCTATCATTGGGTTGGTCAAGATAAACTACCTGACTCAATTGGCCGTTTAAGTGCTTTTATGGGCAATGCCGGCATCATTTTGAGAGCGTATATTTACGCAGTACTACTAGGGCGTGAAGGACTGCATAGGGTGGGTGAATTTTCTACTTTAAACGCGAACTATATGGCCGTGTTAATGAAAAATGCTGGTTTTGAATTAGCTTATAAAGATAGACGTGCGACCCATGAATTTATCATTACCTTAAATAAGCAAGCCAAAAATCTAGGGGTAAATGCCATGGATTTTGCTAAGCGTTTATTGGATTACGGTTATCATGCGCCAACAACTTACTTCCCATTATTGATTCCAGAATGCTTCTTGATCGAACCGACAGAAACAGAATCTATTGATGAATTGGAAGGCTTTGTCGAGGCAATGATCGCGATTCAGAAAGAAGCGGAAAACTCGCCTGAGATTGTCAAAGGCGCGCCAGTGACTCAGCCCGTGCGACGGCTTGACGATGTAAAAGCGGCTCGAGAGTTAGACGTATCCTACGCCGAATAAAAAATGCTATTTAGCAAAAAGGCCATAAACTGGAGTTTATGGCCTTTTTGTTTGCTCGGAGTAACTAGTAAACGGTAATGCCCATGTCAATAAATGCTTCTTTGAGATCGTCTATATCGTAGTTTGAAAGTCCTAGATGCTCGAGAATATCTTTACTGCTATTTTCCCATTCTGCATCAAGGTTTTGGTGTCCAAGAACCTTGTAATTTCCACATATATGCTCAGCGACTTTTAAAATAGCCAGAAGTGTTTTTTGAAGTTGGTTTCGGCCATCTTTAGTTTCAAAAATTTGCTTAGTATTATGGTGCTCAGCAATTGATAGACAAAGGTGAGTGGGAAGGTTCCATGACTTGGCCATATAATAGCCAACAACACAATGATTGGTATTGAATTTTTCATTTTCATAATCAATCACCCGTTCATAGCTGCTAGCGTATGCATGTTGAAGTTCTGATAAATATCCATCAAAACGTTTCATCATTAAAGGAATACCCGCATTATGAAACAAGCCTAAGGTGTATGCTTCGTCCGGATTGGGAAAGCCGACTTTCTTTGCCACTGTAGCGCATACCAGTGCGATGTCATTAGCCGTATCCCAAAAGGTGGTTAGCTCCATTATGTTTTCATCAGACATTTGGCCTTTAATAGCTAGGCCATTCAGAATATTAACAACTGTATTAATGCCTAATAATGAAACGGCTTGTTCGATTGAGCTAATTTTATTACTGAGACCATAAAAAGGTGAATTGACAAATTTCAACATGGTTCCTGACAAACCAACATCTTTCGCAATAAGGTTCGCTATTCTAGTAATGTCGGGGTCAGGCATGATTTGTTCCATTTGCAAGTCAACCAAAATTTGTGGCTGAGGCGGAACAAAAATACCTTGGAGTATCTTTGAAACTTGTTCTTGCGATAGTTGGTTAGCCATTACCAGAGCGCTCCAGTTAAATATAAAGAAAAACTTTTTAGGAATTGTTTAATTGTAGAACTCTTTATACAAAGTGCTATCGTTTTTATGTGAAATAAATACACGAATTTGTATCTGAATTGCTATACTCGCAGCCAAATAGTAGGGCGCAAATTTGAAACAATGAGGTAACT
>JBFJZQ010000159.1:0-7379 GCA_041622015.1 Oleiphilaceae bacterium | reverse complement strand
TGTAGGTGGTGTCTATTACCCTTTCAGTAAAGATGAGCTGAAGGTTTATGATTCCGATGGTTTCAATATGGTTAAACAGGTTTGGGGGCTATGAGTTAATTTGACTAAAAAGTAATAAAAAGACGGAGCCGATTCATTTGTTACTATTTTAGTTAGTAGTAAAAATTCTATTATGTTGATGGCTCGTAGCAGAAAAAGGTGTCCGATCTGAATGGTACTTACATAAGACAATTATGCACTATTATGTCGCTCGTTGAGCGTGTCGAAACGCTTAAGAAACGTGGCTAGGCGGAAACTGGAACACCCTTCGACGGGCTCAGGGAACGGTAATTTCTGCTAAATTCAGTGCCACTAGTGTTCGATCTATCTAATTTTTGCATCCACCATAATGACCTCTTGGGGTTCAACAAAAAACCATAAAGTTAATCCCCCTGCGTCTCCCTGAATAATCCAGTTACTAACCAAACGATCGGGAGATGCTTCCAATCGCTCACAGAATGCAATTATTCTGTTTCGATATTCCACCATTTCTTCAGGAATAGCGCAGCGTAGTCTGGTGCGATAAATTTTTGCAAAATGAATGGCTGTCATATGAGGGATTTCAGGAGCTACGATTACAAGATCTTCTTCTTTACACAAGCTGTCCCATAATTGTTGGTGGGGTTTGAGTGACTCTGTACCGAAACAATTAATGAACTGTTCAAGGCGCTCAGCGGTGATACTCATTATTAATACCCTCTCCATTGATGTTGAGTACGTAATCTTAAATTCCATAACTTCATGCCGGTGCAATTTAGCTGTAGAAGTTTTCAACTTGAGTTGTTAGTTCGTTGAGAAGTTTTTTTTCATGTTCATCTAATGGGCATTGCGCTAAAACAAAGTTAGCGGTTCGTACCACTGCTCGCCAGCGTGGCCGATCGGGAATACTTTTTGCGCTTAAATACTTATCAAAGGTTCGGGTTTTAACGGTCGTACCATCGACATATACTCGCCAGCAGCGGCTTTGCTCGGCCAGCTCTACTTTGCCCTTGTTCGTGTATCGCTCCCACAGATTCAGAGACGTTCTTAACAGCGAAACGATATTATCTTTCGGGTTATCAGTACCTTCTGAAGATGGCTCACTCTGGCTTTGTGAGTGCACTTTCTCTGATTGAATGATGGTTGAAATTTCTTTTTCTTTGCTAACCGTTGCCTTTGCGTTGTCGGTCTCAGATTCATCAATATCATCTGCTTCGTTGTGTCCTAATACATGTCGAAGCGTACTTTCGATATCATGAATTTTTTGGCGACTTTCGCTTAATTCATGAGTCAATTTTGCCAAGGCCGTGTCTCTAGCAGGTTTTTCGACTAAAGCGCTAGACTGCAATATAAGCGCGATGTAGCGATTCTTTCCTTGCTGGAAATATTTAATCGTGGCTTGCCAAATTAAGCCTGCCTGATCATCCACTGTTTCGGTGTGAATGGCATTATCTGAGGCTGACTCAAAGCTTTCTTGAATTAGCAGGCATAACTTAGCATCTAAATAAGCCTGGATATCTTGACCTAAAAGGCTGCCATTTTTATCTAAGGAACTCTTTGCATGAAGTGCCGAGCTGGCAAGTTCATTAGCGTAAACAATCTGGCTGTTGGCATTGATTAGAAGAATCATATCGGTACTGATATCAAGTGCATTCAATAAGCGCGTGTTGAGTTCTGATAGTTCATCTTCCAAGGCTTCTCGACGTTTTATTTCATTTTTCAGTTTTTGGTTTTCTTTATTTGCAATCCAATATTGACGCACACTTAATTGGCTTTTGACGCGCGCAATAAGCTCTTGGTCATGATAGGGTTTAATAAGGTAGTCATTGGCGCCTGCACCGAGAGCAGCGACAATATCTTGAATTAAATGCCGAGCCGTTAACATCATTACCGGCATTTCGTAGCTGTCATATTGTTTACGAATGCATTGGCAAACCTCCAAGCCACTCATTTTGGGCATCATAAAATCAAGCAGAATAAGGTCCGGTAATTGTTGGTTTAACTTATTTAACAAGCTCAAACCTTCTGGGAATTTTTCAACGCGATATCCTTGTTTCAATAATAAACTTGTTAATAGCTCTAAGTTGACAGCTTCATCATCCACTACATAAATCAGAGGGCCATTCGAAGAAAGCTCTTTTGACTGATCGACCGTAGCCTGTTGTTGTAAACTTGAGTCTGCTGCAGGGGCATGGTGTTTTATGGCTGTTTCATGGCGTGTAACTATATGACGGCTGTTAGTGTCAGTATCTGCCAGGTGGCTTCCTGGCACTGAGATAGATAAAGGGAAACTTAATGTCACTGTGGTACCTTGGCTGACTCGACTGTTAATGTCTAACACCCCTCCATGAAGCTCTACCAGTTGGCGGCTGATTGATAATCCAAGGCCGGTTCCATTGGCGGTTAAATGACCTTCAACATGAGTTTGTTCAAAAGGTCTAAACAGCGACTGTCTCTTCTCGGGTGGTATACCCACGCCAGTATCAGAAATTTCAATAACCACATGTTCGCTCGTAGTGTAACTCGCAAGTTCGATAAAACCTTTTTCTGTGTATTTAGCGGCATTTCCCATAAGGTTAATGAGAATTTGCTGAAAACGAAATTCATCTGCTTGAATGAATCGTGCATCAGGTGAAATACTAGCGGTTAGTTTAATGCTGTCGTGTCTTAACAAAGGTGAGACGGTAGAGAGGGTAAGCTCAGCTAAAGCTTTTAGGTCAATTTGAGATTTATGCAGCTTTAGTTTTCCGTGTTTAATGGCGGAAAAATCAAGAATGTCATTGACCAAAACACTTAAGCGTTGCGTGGTTTTGGCGATCAGTCCAATTTTGTTGCGTTGTTCTTGGGAGAAGTTATCAACCGCATCTTCCTGTAACACTTTTGCTAAGCCCGCAATGCCTTGAAGTGGGGTACGTAGCTCATGTGATGTTGTCGCAAGAAATTCATCTTTAAAGGCATCCATTTCCATGAGTTCTTTATTGCGCGCCTTAAGTTGTCGAGACATAGCTTCTACCAAATCCAGGCTCTTTAAATAAGTACGTTGTAGCGCAATGGATTGAGCGATAACAAAAGCTAAGACACCAAAATGGGCGATGTTGATATTGGTGCCAACCAGGCCATTTGCTTTCATCACATCATGAATCAAGGTGAGCATTAACACACATAGGCTGATGCCGAAGACTTTGACATTGGCGCCCTTTTCGCGGATAACTTTAATGTACATGATCAAAGCAAAACCGACCGACATCAGTACTAAAACCTGGAAAGCAACGTTGAGTTCGGTATAGATTCGGTTGCTGAATGACAGGCATATTAAGACAAAGGGGCTGATCAATACCCACATGATCTTGGGCGTGTTATTCGGGATATGCTTCTTATATAGGGCGGTGAAATAGCCCATAAATAAAGGCAGCGTCAGATAAAAACAAATATGTTCGATTCTTTGCAGTGTTGCCCAGCTAAACCAGTCAAATAGGTAAATGACGCGTTCATCAATTAACAGTCGACGCACGCCAACAATAATACACAGTAAGCCAAAATTGAGCGCCGCCAGCTCTCTCGAACGAAAAGCAAAGAATGAAAAGTTGTATAAGCCGATAGCAATTAAAATGCCCGCAAAGAAAACCGCCGAAATAATGGGCCGCTGTGACATGTTAAAAAAGCCGGATTCGTCAGTGAGTCTTAGGCTGAACCAAATTCCCCCTTCGCGATAATGAAAGTTTGATAACTGAATAATGATATCCAGCTCGCCCTGGTGGTCTAGCTTTACTACTTTTGGTAGAAAAGCAGGCGTTTCGGTATTTTGAAAAAAACCGGTTTCGCCATTTTTTGAAACAAGTTCGCCGTTGACAAAAAGCTTGTAGGCACTCGGCATATCTGGCACGTATAAGAAAACATTCCCGAGTGTTGCGGGGAGAAGTACTTTTGCATGATAGGTCATATAACCCAAGGCAGGGAGAACCTTGTTGAGAAGGTCGATATCGCTTTTGGGGGAATTTTCATCTGGCACAAATTGATACGTTGTATAGCGGTTTTTTTTATTGGGTTGGTCGCTCCAAACACCAGGCACGGGAAACAGAATGGGTTCAATGTCCGTTTCAGTTATATCTTCGGGGTTAAGAAATTGACCCCAATAAGCATGCCATAAACCGTCGAGTTTATATTCCTGGCCTTCTCCCCAGGTTTTTTCTCGAAGGTCTAAGGTGGGGGTGGTATTTGCGCTTGCCAGACCCGGAACGGCAAAACATAAAAAAAGTAAGGTGATTCTTAAAAGCATAACTAAGACCAATTGACCGAGCTCTGATATTCAGTATTCAGATATCTCGTTTTGTTATTTTTAGGAGTTAGTATTATATAGCCGTTTAACACATAATCGGCGCTGATTAATCAAGTGATAATAGTATAGGCAAGAAGCATAGTCCGTGAAGTTTCTCTCTAGTTTAAAATAGCATTAACGCTTGTTATTCTTATTCACTAACTCTATTTTTTTAATTACGCCAAAATGAAGGTGTAAATAATATTAATAATGTGAATATTTCAAGTCGCCCCATGAGCATGGCAAAACATAACACCCATTTGGCAGTATCCGGAATATTGCCATAATGGGCAGATACATCGCCCAAGCCTGGGCCAAGATTATTAATACTGGCACCGACGGCTGACCATGCGGTGATTTGATCAAGTCCGGTCGCGAGTAATAATAAAAGCAGCACGACAAAAACAAAAAGATAAACTGAAAAGAAGCCCCAGACGGCTTCAATAACCCTATCCGGTACAGGTTTTTTGCCTACTTTTACCGGAATGATCGCATTAGGATGAATCAGTCGTTTGATTTCCCGTAAACCCTGTTTGTAGATAAGAAGTACGCGGATGGCTTTCATTCCGCCACCGGTTGAGCCGGCGCAGCCGCCCACAAAGGCAATTAAAAATAATAAAAAAGGTAGAACAAAGGGCCAGCTTGCAAAGTCTGCCGTAGCGAATCCGGTTGTGGTTGCAATGGAAACCACTTCAAATAAACCTGTTGTGAAAGATTCGGCAAAACCATAGGTGCCATTAAAATATAAAACACCAATTGTGCACGCTGAAACAAGTAGCATTAAACTGCCATAAAACTTGAATTCGGGGTCCTGAAAATAGGTGCGCCAGCTATTTCTTCTCCAGGCTGCAAAGTGCAGTGCAAAGTTAACGCCCGCAGTAAACATAAAGAAAACCGCAATCATTTCAATGGCGGTGTTATTAAAATAACCAATACTGGCATCGTGAGTTGAGAAGCCACCAATCGCGATGGTCGAAAAGCTGTGGCAGACGGCATCGAATAGAGTCATACCTGCCGCCCAATAGGCAAGCGCGCATGCAATGGTTAAACCTAAATAGATATACCATAGTGCCTTGGCTGTTTCAGTGATTCGCGGGGTGAGTTTGGTGTCTTTTACCGGGCCAGGCGCCTCTGTTCTATAGAGCTGCATACCACCGATGCCGAGCATGGGTAAAATGGCGACGGCTAAAACAATCAAACCCATACCGCCCAGCCATTGAAGCTGTTGACGATACCAAAGTATTGACTGAGGTAACGTGTCCAAGCCGGTAATAACGGTCGCACCGGTTGTGGTTAAGCCAGATAACGACTCAAAATAAGCATCCACAAAACGCAGGTCGGGTTGATCAGAAAAGTACAAGGGGATAGAGCCGCTCAAGCTTAAAACGAACCAAAAAAGCGCAGTGACGATAAATCCATCGCGCACTCTAAGTTCTTTTTTCTTGTTGCGAACGGGTAACCAAATAGCGATACCAATGCCAAGGGTTAAGAGAAATGCATCAAAAAAGGCAAAAAACTGACGGTCATCGTAATACATCGAAACAGCAATCGGAGGAAACATGGTAAAGCTGAAAATCATCAGCAAAATACCTAAAATCCGACACACAGTAGAAAAACGCATTGACACTATTTCCCAAAAATAAATAAAAAGAGGGTGCTAAAAATAACTAAAAGAACGTTAACCCGACCTGGAAGAGTTTTTCGACTTCCTTCACTTTTCGCTTATCGACCAAAAATAGAATCACATGATCATCAGATTGAATTCGAATATGGTCATGCGCGATGAGCACTTCTTGGTCACGGACAATCGCTCCAATTGTAGTACCTGTCGGCAGGGCGATTTCATCTAGGCGTTTGCCAACTACTTTTGAGGAGCGATTATCACCATGGGCAACCGCTTCAATCGCTTCAGCAGCGCCTCGTCTAAGTGCATGAACATTGACAACATCCCCTTTTCTGATGTGTGTGAGCAAGCTACCGATCGTGGTTTGTTGAGGGGAAATGGCAATATCAATTTCACCACCTTGAATCAGGTCCACGTAATCGGGGTTACTAATTAAGGCCATGACTTTTCGGGCACCAATTCGTTTGGCGAGCATGGAGGCCATAATATTTGCTTCGTCATCATTCGTGACAGCAATAAATACGTCGGTCTCTTCTATGTTTTCTTCAAGCAGCATATCTTTATTAGCCGCATTTCCATGCAAGACAAAGGTTTTTTCAAGTGTTTCAGACAGCTCAACACAACGTTCATAGTTGGTTTCAATCAGTTTGACCTGGTAGTGCCGTTCAAGTTGCTTGGCTAAACGAAAGCCGATATTGCCTCCGCCTGCAATAATGATTCGACGGTAGTTGTTCTCAAGCGGTTGGAGTTCGCTCATGACTGCGCGAATATGATTGGTGGCGGCAATGAAAAATACTTCATCGTCTATTTCAATCACCGTGTCGCCGGTGGGAATGATCGGCCGACCTTTTCTGAAAATAGCCGCTACTCGGGTATCTATGGTGGGCATGTGCTCTCTGATAAGCGATAGCTCATGACCAATGAGCGGGCCGCCTTCTGCTGCACGAATGGCGACAAGCCGTGCTTTGCCCTGCGCTAAATCCAGTGCTTGAAGTGCGCCAGGGTATTCTAGTAGGCGACAAATACTCTTGGTCACTACTTGTTCGGGGCTGATCAGAACGTCAACGGGAAAAGCTTTTGTTGAAAATAGTTCTTGCTTGGCGAGATAGGGTGTGGCTCTGACTCGGCAGATTTTCGTGGGCGTTTGAAACAGAGTATAAGCAACTTGGCAAGCGGCTAAGTTAACTTCATCGCTATTGGCCACGGCGATCAGCATGTCAGCATCTTCGGCACCGGCTTGTGCCAGAATATCCGGATGTGAGCCTTGACCATAGACCGTGCGAATGTCGAGCCGATCTTGAAGTTCACGCAAGCGTGCAGCATCTTGATCGATAACGGTTATGTCATTTTCTTCACTCGCTAAATTTTCGGCTAACGTAGCGCCAACTTGACCCGCGCCAATAATAATTATTTTCATAAATT
>JBFJZQ010000158.1:0-7487 GCA_041622015.1 Oleiphilaceae bacterium | reverse complement strand
GGCTAGCTCATTATTTTTCTGATTGAATTGATAACTTAAAGCCACAAACAATACATCCAAGGCACGTGAATCTTTAGCATGGACATCTACAAAACGTAAACGGTTTTCCTGCTCTGCTTGACGCCATTCTTGTTTAATCTCAGGCGCTAAGGTATGCCAGGTTTTACTCAATTCACTATATGCCACAATAACCGCGTAAGCCGCTTCCGCTGCATCTGGAAAGTCAGGATAGTCATAGCCAACTTGTTCATAAGCTCGAATTGCGTTTAACCAGTTGTGAATTTTAAACTCACTTTCTGCCAGTAAAAATAAACGTTTGGCATTTAAAGGATGCTTTGGAAAGGTGTCTACAAACTGACGGTTGTAGGCACTGGCTTGTTTAAAATGGCTTTGCATTTCTTTAGAGGGTGTGTTGGCCGTTTTAGCTAATTTTTTCTCTGCCGTTTGCCCTTTGATATAACTAATATCAGCCAGCTCAATCAAAAAGCTTTCAAGATGAGTTTTAGTAAATGCCAAGTGGTCTGTTTCTAAATAGGCTGGCACTTCAGCCGGGTTATCCAAATGATATTTCCAGAATGCTGAGCCTAATCCATAGCTATTCACAAAACTAACTTTTTCATCATAAATCGTGGCTTTAAACTTGGCCCTAGCCAGAGTCTCAATAACGTTTATTTGAAAACGCGGCGCCCATAAATTCATGGGATGGCGCGCAATAAATGCCCGATACACATCGATCGCATTGGTAAACAATTCTTTTTCTATTAAGAGATCGCTGTAATGGGAATATACGAGTACTTCATAATGCTTGGCACCGACCGTATCGAATAAGCTTGATAGACTTTCTGCTCCATCCAAATATGAAAAAGATAAACCCATGACCCTTAACAAATCATCTACTAAGGTCTTTTGATGCGATTCGACCCAAGTGAGATCTGACACAATAAGGTCACGATGGGCTGCAAATACTCTATCTAACACTTTAGAAAATTTAACCAGGGCTATTTCATAGTTATTTTGTTTGAAAATACTCCAGCCAAGCATGTAGTAAGCATTGGTCTGAAAGGTTTCATCCCCTGTTTGAATAACCGACTCAAATGCTTGTAGGGCAAACTCATACTCTGACCACGCAAATAAAACTTCACCCCGGCGAAATTGAACTTCTGCTAGATATTGAGTGTTCGGATATTCAGTGACTAAGCGTGTCAGGGTATCTAGATTTTTTTCAGCTTCACCTTTTAATTCATAGGTTTTTGCTAATTGGTAAAGAACCGTGTCATTTTCTTCACGATGTGGATATTTTTCTAACAAACCTAAATAGGCTGAAATTGCGATATCCAGTTCATCTTTGGCCTGCTCGGCCATCAGTTGCTCGCCTTTTTGAAGCTTCAAATCAGCCAAACGGTGCAACACTTTCAACTGCTTTTCCGGGTCATTTAGTAAGGGAAGCAGCTTAGAATAACTGTCAATGACATCTGAGATATTAAGATCAAGTGCGTCTGTTTTCGGTAAATTGAGCTCGGCCGGCATCAGTGACTCAATACTATCTTTAGGCACCTTAACTTCATCTTGAGAGACTGAAAACAACTGGCATGCCTGAAGCATTAAAGATAAAAGTAATAGACTTAAAAGTTTCGTGTTGTTTAATAGAAGGCGCATTATTGGTTGCCCTCCACTGTCTGTTGCTGTTCTGCTTTTTGTGTTTTGACGGCATCTTTATCTTCAGCGTTATCTTGTTGGATATAACGAATTTTTCCTTCAACTAATAATTGATCGGACACTCTTGCCAAGGCTTCTCGTGAAGCTAATAAATAGCGGCCTATTTCAGCAAGCTGTTTATCCATTTCAGTATCAACTTGTGCAAGCAACTTTGCTCTAGATTGCGCTAAACTCTCTTCTAAAGCAGCTTCAAGATAATTAAGGCTTTCTTTGCCCTTATTCACTCGATTCACAAACCTTATATGCTTATCATCTAGCTCTTGTTCAGCATCTAATAATTTATGCTGCTTTCTAAATAAGCTCATTTCAGTTTGAAGGTCTCTCAATTCTTTGACCGTACGCCAGCGATTTACCGTAAACTGATCATGCACCCACCAGTCAAAATAAGCTTTCGCACGACGAAAACGTTCGGTATATTCCGACTTTTTCTTGTGATCGTTTGGCAGTGTATCCAGCCTTTCTTGAGCCTTTTGTAAGCGCTTAAAATAACCAAGTTGCTCATCACTCATAAAAAAATAAGCATCATCATTCGCAATAGCATCATTAATGGCTTGCTTGAAAAGCCGTTCTTTATTTAGCCATTGATCGACTTCTTGCAAGGTCAACTTTTCTTTGGTGGCGTGTAATTTTTGCTGGCGTGAAAGTAGCCGGGTATCTAACATATCTTCAAATGAATCTAACTGACTTGCCCAACGATGCATCGAGTTTTTCAACAAATACAGTTCATGCAATTCGCTTAATTGGCGTTGAAATTTCTCTGTTGTAAGGAGTTTAGAAAAACTAAAACGCTGCTTGGGTGTTAACACACGACCGTAAGCATCTTTTGATAAGGCTTCAGAGCCAATACTATTTTTTATTTTTAAAGCGTCTAACAACTTTTCTTCAGTAAGCGATTCCCTTTCTTGCTTAAGCTCTTCTTGTAATGTTTCATATTGGGCAACCGCTGCACGATAGGCTTCCAAGGCAAGAATGGGCTCGATTAATTGTTCATACAAATAAGCCAAGGCATATGGCGTCTGTTGTTGCCATGGATTTAAAGTAGTTTGTTCATTAATAGCGTTTAAAGCTGATAAGGCTAATTCATAATGCTGTAAGTGACTGGCCGCAATAGCATAAGCAAACAAGGCTTGGTTTGAAAAAGGACTGTTTTTATCTACTTTCTTCAAGGTGTTAAAAGCAAGTTCATTTTGACTACTTTGAATATATAACTGCCCCAAAGAAAGTAAAGACTGGTTATATAATGCTTTAAACTCCTTCGCTAACGCCACTTCAACATTGATATTTTTTTCTTTGTTATTTTGCCATTCGCCATTTTCACGACTTTGTTCTAAGGCATTGATCAGACTTGAAAAAGACGCCATGGCGGGCTCTTTTCTTGCACCGTTGAGCAAGGCGACTGATTGGTTATAGCGTAGGTAATAACTTAAGATGTGCTGTTTCGGGAGTGCGTTAACAGATGTATCTGAATTGTGGCGCATAACTTGAGCTGAATCTTGTTCAGCTGAACCATAAAACCCAATCTGTGACTGAATATAGATAAGTTCATAGAGCTTTTCAGGATCATGCGTCTTTAGAATTTGAGAATTTATTTTATTGAAGCTAGCTAATGCCTCTGCATAATTGTGCTCTAAGTAAAATACCTTGCCTAAGTAAAACCAAGCTGTGTTTTGATCTTTAATAGATAGCTTTTCTTGTAACAAATTTTCAAATATGGCTTTAGCTTCTCGGGTCATGCCATATGAAAGAAGCAAACCACCTTCCACCAGGTCGGGATGATCGCCATGACCATTTATGCCACCTTTTTCTTTTGCGACATTTAATAAGCTGAGAGCCTCAAACGCTTTACCCTGATAATACTCATACAACACAGCGCCATAGCTTAAGTCCTGTGCACGATCTGACTTTTCATTATCATGAAAACCAAACGCAGCATGTCCAGTAAGGCAAGATGAAAATAGACCAATGCCGAGTGCAAGTGTCTTGAATGTTGAGAAAACAGATCGATTAAGCAACTTCAAATCACTTATCCCATTCAATAACAGTAAGACGTGGCTGGTAGGTTTCCGACTGATCTTCTATGCGAATTTCCAACGCAGCTAACTCAGTACCTTTTTCAATGTCCTTGGAAGCAGCTAATTTATAATCCTTATTATTTGGCCCAACGCCATGCAACACAGCTGTGATTTCATGTTCCCCAGTTTTTAAATTTCCCATATATATGCGCTGCATACCGCCGCGCTTTAATGCTTCTAACTGGCGTTCTGTGTAAAGGTGTGCAGCGACAATTTCATCATCGACTTTTAGACTGATGCTATCCATATTTACAAACTTACCGCTTGCTAAACTTATGTAAACGACAAGCTGGGTATTGGCTGGAAAGAGCAAATCCTCTTCCAGAATAAACAAGTCACGATTCAATTTAATCACTTGTTTTTTTAGCTCTTCTACACTGAGGGATACTTGCTTCTCAGGGACTTTTTTTTCATCGTTAGTTATCTGCTCGACCTGTGCGACCTGCTCAAGAATAGGTTCCTGCGTCACTGAAATTTCTTCAGCCAAGACATTAACGGAAAGTATGCCTAGCACAGACCATAACCAAGCTTGTTGTCTTACTCGTTTAGCAAGTCGTGGTTGTATAATTTTCATGGTTAATCCTTTCTCTTTTAAGGTATTCATTTGGCTGAGTTCAAAGACAATTTTATTAAAAGTTTTGCTAGACTAGTATTCAAAGGTCAACGCCAAGCGGCTCACCCAAGCATCAAACTCATATAAAGGCTCTTCACCTGGTATAAGCGAAGGTTTGGTGACATCTCTAAAGTTGTCATAGGTGAACTTCATATAATCAACCAAGGCAGTAAATTTCATTTTATCAATATGCGGGATAACGCCTTGACCAAATTCATAGGTAATACCTGCACCGACCGTAAAATCTGAAAAGGTGCTTAACTCTTTATCTCTGCCCATGTGCGTTTCGGCATCTTTAAAGGGGAATAAGTCTTTATAGAAGTCGGCTTGGGTTTGAGTGTAATAACGATACCGGCCTTCTACTGTCCAACGGGTAGAAAGTGGATGAACATAAGCAACTTCGTAAGTGTGGGCGGTAATGCCCCAGCTATCATTAAAAAACCGGTATTCCCCTTTCACGGAAGCCCGGTAAGGCAAGTAATAAAGTGCCCGCATCGCCACTGCATAACTCGTGCGTGAGCCCGGATATTCCTCTTCTGCCGTATCATAGCCAAGCGAGGGATCATTTTCGTCTTTCAAAAAACGATAACTTCTATAGGGGTTATTCAAATATCCTTCATCGGTAATCATTTCCAGGTTAAAGCCTAACAGTGAGTTTTTTGTGAGTATCTGACTGATGCCAATTTTATAAATATCTCTTTCAGCTTCTTCTGCAAAATCGTTATCTCTTTTGCCAACATCATCTTTGCCTTTGACATAAGCAATACTTAAGGTGGTTAAGTCGCCGAAGAAACTTTGACTGACCGAAAAGAAACCACTATTTGCTTCAAAGTCATTTTCAGTACTGTTGGTATAACCGGCACTGACGATTGTTTTGTCATGTAAATAATCGACACCAAGGGAATATTCGGTTCTTTCTTCTTCGTATTCACTAGCGGTTGCCAAGACATCGATAGAAGCTGCGGATACGGAGTCGACGTAGTAATGGCCATTAACTGAAAAATCAGTGCCAATGCTTTTTCGTACCAGAATGAACGGCCCGCCTATATCCATGCCACCGCCATCATAATTATGATAAACCGCGTCGACAGTATCGGGCGCCAAGGTGGCAGCCGAAACCATCGAAACAAAGAAGAGACATTTGACAGTAATTAACAGTTGCAAAAAGTGTTTAAAAAAAGGCTGTCTGCCTTCGTTTAACACCTTTAAGATTCTGGATTTAGCTGACTTAGTTACAACCACAGCCACCTCCTGAGCCACCCTCTGCACCACGCGCAGATTCCCTTGCTTGATATACGTGATGAATATAAGAACCTGCGGCGCCATGTCTATCAAGGCTCATAATGGGATCGGCCAAATTACTTCGCTCATACGGCTTCACCCAAGGCTTTATTTCGCTACACGCTGAAATACCGATGAGCAGGCTTAGCAGCATTAGTAACTTAAGCTGCTTAGGCTTTCTCGGGCTTTCATTTGTTCTCTTAGAAAGAATCTGCATTCTGAATTTACATCTCTTTTTTGGGCACTACTTTAGTAAATCTATCTAATTAAAAAACAGCTCATTCTCTAACGAGAGCTTTCACCTGCTTGGCATATTCAACTTCATAACCAGGCTTATAACCGCGATGATGGAAACGTTTATTACCATCTCGATCAATCAGCACTGTCGTGGGCATTGCATCCACCTTATACATTTCACTGACTTTGCTTTGGTTGTCGTATAACACCGGAAAATCAACAGGTACGGCGCTTATAAAACGATCTGCATCGGCAGAATCTTCATCGACGCTGACAGCTAAAATAGTAAAGCCCAAATCTTTATATTCTTCATAAATATCATTCATTAAAGGCATTTCTTCTCGACAAGGGCCACACCAGCTCGCCCAAAAATTCAATAGAATTACCTCACCTCTTAACTCTTGTAGGCGGATATTCTTACCCTGATTACTTTTCAGCGTGAAGTCTGGCGCGGCGCCGCCTACTGACTCAGCCCAAGCCGTTAAAGAAAAACTCATTAATACGCCAAGACTGAAAAAACCAAGTAATTTGAATGCGTTGTTTACCTTCATATTTTTTACCTTTTTAAATACTGTTAAAATTAAATGTGTTTCATCGAAGGCATTTCGGCGTAGCTCAAGACAAGCATTTCGACTTAGCTCAATGCGCGGGAGTATCCGCTCCCTGAGTCCCGTCGAAGGGCCTTCCAAATTAACCTCTGCATTTCATCCAGCATACGTCGACAAACTCAATACCCTAAAGCTAAAAGAAAATCGAAATACCTGTGCTTACTTCCGTATTAACACTAATTTTTTCATCGCCTAATAAATCTATTTTATAAAGATGCTGACGCGCACTAACATGCCAAGCAAATGCATCATTCAAGAGCACTTGATACCCTGCACCATAATTGATGGTTAAGCGGTTATCGTCGGCAAATTCGGTCGCACCTAAACCGGTTATCAAGTAGAAATTGGTATTAAAGGTATAGCGACGTGCAAAGTAAGCTTGGCCCGGTAAAATGTTATAGGCGACATTGACGTTATAAAAAGTATAGTCGCGCTGATCATTTGTCAGAATCTGAACCTGTCCTAGTTGCTCGGCACTTGTCTCACCGGCATCGGCTACGGCATAGTTCGCTTCAAAGAAAATATCTTCACTCAGGTGGTAGGCGATGCGCGCACCATACAAAAGTGAGGATTCAAAATCTTCAATGTTGATCGAGCCAAAAAATACGCCGACCTCGAAGTTTTCAGAATCTATCAATGCCTCCTTAATCACAATGGGTTCGACATCGGGCTCGATAAGAGGCCTATCCTGTGCCTGACTAACATTAGACATGACGCTAGATACGACCAATAAAAGCGCCAATACGGGCTTTAAAAAAATACGCTGAGACCTAGTTTCCATTCGCTTGCTTCTTCGTTAGTTTCTCGATTCGTGAATATTTTGTAGTCTTTAACTTCAAACCTGACAAAGTAGCGGTTGCTTATGTAATAACGCAAACCAAAACCTGCATTTAAAGTATCTTCATTGCGTTCTGACTCATTGGATAAAGTCGCTTTGGGTTTGATAAATATTTTCCCTGC
>JBFJZQ010000157.1:0-7492 GCA_041622015.1 Oleiphilaceae bacterium | reverse complement strand
GGCTTTTCTACCAGTTGCTCAAATGACTCACCGATGTTTCCACCCAATGCAGCAAAGGGTGAAGACACAATAAAAATAGCGGTACCAATAACAGTCGTTACTAGCATCACAGGTCTTACGAAGAACGCATCGCCCGTCATCGCTAGCGCTGAAGGTGTTTCTTCTACTGTATTAGACCAAGCTGTTGTAGGAAAAGCCAAAACTAAAGCCAAGGCTATAATTTTTAGGCATTTTGTTAATTGTGATTGCATTGATGATGTCTCCCTTATATTACAAAACTTAGCTAATAAAAATGAATGCAATATATATTTGCGAATCACTTGCTACTAACTTTGAACTCACTTTCAAATCATTATAGACGGTTTACAGTAACTGTCGAATTCCCAAAAAACAATATATAAATATGCGTCAAATTTGGCATTTTTTACAATAAACAGTGGTTCTATTATTCATTCTTATTTCATGAAGTTCTTGTGCACAGTATTTACAAGGCAAGGCTCCACGACCATAGACAAACAACTGTTGTTGAAAATAACCGGGCTTGCCATCGCTCCCGACAAAATCTTTTAAGGTTGTACCACCTTGTTGAATCGCGTTATCCAGCACCCGCTTTATTTTTTCAACCAATACACTGATACGTTTCAATGAAATATTATTAGCGGCTCTGTTTGGATGAATACCCGCCAAGAAAAGCGCTTCGTTTGCATAAATATTTCCCACCCCCACAACCACATGGCTATTCATAATGAACTGCTTAATGGCGAGCTTTCGTTGCTTAGCCAACTGATAGAGATACTCAGCGTTAAAATCTTCGTTTAAGGGTTCAGGCCCCAAGTTATTTATAAGTTCATGCTTCGTCCAGTCTTTCGACCATAAGACAGAGCCAAAGCGTCTTGGATCATTGAAGCGAATTTGTTTCTCCGAAGCTAAATAAAAAATAACGTGATCATGCTTTTTTAATTCAGCATCGGGCTCAACAATACGCATGCTGCCTGACATACCTAAATGAATGATCACAGCTCCGGTCCCAAACTCTATAATAATATATTTACCTCTACGTAAAATACGCCGGGCTTGTTGAGATTCTAGAACATACACTTCCTCGGAGACCGGCCACCTTAATTTACCATTTCTAATCTCGATAGATTCAATGGTTTCATTCAAAAGAAAAGGTTCTATCCCTCTTCTTGTCGTTTCGACTTCTGGTAATTCGGGCAACGCTTCACCTATCAATTACGTCCATTGGAAATTAAAAGCATAAATACTCAACATTGAATAAACATATTACGTTATAAAGTTACTCTTTCTAACTATTTTTGATTCCTCACAAGTGCTATATTGTAAATATTAACAAGTGTACGCTTAAAGTAGTTGAGGAAATAATAAATGTTCGATTGGTGGGTTAACGGTAGTTTAGATTTAAGTGTCTGGGGCAAAGTTCTGGCTACCCTCATTCTGACACAAATAACAATAATGAGTGTCACACTTTATTTGCATCGCCATTCTGCACATAACGCCTTAGAGCTTCATCCTGTTTTAGCCCATTTCTTTCGTTTTTGGATTTGGCTGACCAGTGCGCAAAATACCAAAGAATGGACAGCTATCCACCGTAAACATCATGCTAAATGTGAAACAGATGAAGACCCACATAGCCCAGTTGTTAAAGGTTTAAAAACGGTTCTATTAACCGGCGCAGAGTTGTACCAAGAAGAAGCGAATAATCCCGAAACTTTAAAGCGTTACGGTCAAAGAACGCCGACAGACTGGATAGAAATGAATGTCTACACGCCTCACAAAATGAAAGGTATTTGTTTGATGGCAGTTTTAGATTTTTATCTATTTGGCTTAGCCGGTATTACTATATGGGCAATTCAGATGATTTGGATTCCTGTTTTTGCCGCAGGGGTTATTAATGGTATTGGGCACTCAATGGGCTATCGTAATTTTGAGTGTAAAGACGCAGCGAAAAACATTATTCCATGGGCATTTTTCATCGGCGGTGAAGAACTACATAACAATCACCACACTTATCCGAACTCTGCTAAGTTATCCGTAAAATCTTGGGAGTTCGATATTGGCTGGTTCTGGATTCAGCTATTTAGCAAATTCGGCCTGGCTAAAGCGCGACATATCGCACCAACACCTAAAAAGGATAATGCGAAAAATGAGCTAGACGATGATTCATTGATGGCGATTATCCATAATCGTTTTTTCATTTTGTCTCAGTATCATAAAACAGTCATGCTTCCTGTTATTAAAGAACAGAAAGCAAAGATGCATGCACAGGAAAAAGCTCTATTCAAAAAGGCTAGAAAGCTATTAATTCGGGATGAAAATCTGGTTAAGCAAACAGAACAACAGCGAATTGAGGCCATGCTGGAAGGCAACCCAAGAATTAAATTGATTTATGAGAAGAGTCTCGAGTTACAAGCTATATGGAAAAATCACCCAGGAAGCCGCTTCCAAGAAAAACTTCATTCCTTAGCAGAGTGGTGCCATCAAGCTGAGATGAGTGGTATCGCAAATCTGGAAGCATTTGCAATGAATCTTAAACAATATTCTTTAGCAAAAGCTTAATGCAGAATATTCAATAATCCTCTACTACAAAATATGGCTAAAAATAGTTTTAGCCATTTACTCTAAACAGTTGATAACTCACCTGACCGGCTACTTTTTCCTTTAATAAGGTCCAGTTTTTAGGAAAACAGACACCTTGCAGCTCTTTTTCCCTCTCAACATAAATCAATGCCCCTGGCCTAATACGAGGATGACCATCAAGTAACCCAAGGGTTTCCTCTAATATCCCTTTTCGAAAGGGCGGATCTAAAAACACTAAATCAAAAGCACTAGCAGAACAACCTAAGACGCCAACAAATTCTGATTCTTTTAAACGCGACAGCATACTTAAGGCATCAGCATGATGAACCTGAATTGTATTTACTGGAGCAGGCAACAATAAATTAATATTATCCTGCAATGCTGTGGCGGCTTGTTTATTTTTTTCAATCGCGAGTAAACTTGATGCTCCCCTGGAAACAGCCTCAAGACCTAATGCTCCACTTCCAGAAAACACATCTAACACATGTGCCCCTGGTAAATCAGCATTTAACCAATTAAACACTGTCTCGCGCACACGATCCGTCGTTGGTCTTAAACCTTCGACAGCAGGAAAATTCAAACGGCGGCTTCGCCATTGGCCTGCGATAATACGAAATGAGCCTGATTCCAATGAAGGTTTAGCTTTTTTTCCGGCACCAACATTATTTTTTTTAGAACTATTGGGGCTTTTTTCCCTTTGGAGGTTTTTTTTAGCTCGCGCCGACATTAGAATTCCCTGTTATCTTGCTGCCCTTCATGATAGAAAGGACGGCTTAAATAGCGATATTTTAGCGGTGCACGAAAAACTATCAATGCACTTCAAAAAATATTCCTCACCCAGTTTCGGTAAATCAGACTCACTATGCAAACAACAATCTTATACTCTTTAATTGCACTCGCAGCACTTGCGCTCATTATTGCTCTCGACTTATACCGGGCCAGACAAACAAGAAGCAAACCAAAGCAGGTAGAACAAAAGCCACATGCAGAACTTCCGCCTGCAAAAGCTTTAAATAAAAAGCCTAGCGAATCTGATGCAGAAACCGTTAACAAAGTCGATTTAGATCTTATATCACCACCTTCCGTCTCTGATACGCCTCCACCTGTACAAGAAGTCACTTCACCCAAAATAGACTTGCAAAGAGTCGAGCCAACTAAAGATATTGAAGAAGACCTTGAGTCAGCTCAACCGAAGAACTTCTTTGCACGCATAAAATCTGGTCTTTCACGGACACGTGGCCAGTTTTCTGAAGGTTTAAGTAAGTTATTTTTAGGTCAAAAACAAATAGATGACGAATTACTTGAAGATATTGAAACTCAACTTTTAACGGCTGATGTCGGTATTGCCGCAACGACAGAGATTCTAAATAATATCACCGAAAAATGTGAACGCAATGAACTTAAAGATGCTCAAAGTTTGCATAAAGCACTTAAAAAAGAACTCGGAGATCTACTCAAGACCTGTCATCAACCATTAACCATTAATACTGATAAGAAGCCTTATGTCATATTGGTGGTCGGTGTAAATGGCGTTGGTAAGACCACAACAATAGGTAAAATGGCAAAGT
The DNA here is from genome assembly GCA_041622015.1 of Oleiphilaceae bacterium. Lineage (GTDB taxonomy): Bacteria > Pseudomonadota > Gammaproteobacteria > Pseudomonadales > Oleiphilaceae > PZPK01. Next base: position 3,326 of record JBFJZQ010000157.1, on the reverse strand, counting down.
ATTTTCAATCTGAAGGTCGCTCAGTCATGCTAGCAGCGGGCGATACGTTTCGTGCAGCCGCTGTCGAACAACTTCAAGTATGGGGTGAGCGCAACAAGGTTCCCGTTGTTGCTCAACATACCGGTGCTGACAGTGCATCGGTGATCTTTGATGCAGTCGCCTCTGCAAAAGCGAAAGGTACGGATGTATTAATCGCAGACACAGCAGGCCGGCTTCAGAATAAAGATAATTTGATGAACGAACTTGAAAAAGTTGTACGAGTCATGCAAAAAATTGATGCGACAGCGCCTCATGAAGTCATGCTCGTCTTAGATGCGGGTACGGGTCAAAATGCACTTTCCCAGGCTCAAGCTTTCCAGAAAGCTGTAGGCGTGACAGGTATCAGTTTAACTAAGCTAGATGGAACGGCAAAAGGCGGTATTATTTTTGCCATCGCTAAACAACTTCAATTACCCATCCGTTTTATTGGCGTGGGCGAACAAATTGATGACCTGCGCCCATTCGAAGCTGATGAATTTGTTAGCGCACTTTTTGAATAATACATTCTGAATTTTATGATTAGATTTGAGCACGTTAAAAAACGATATCCAGATGGATTTGAAGCTCTACAAGATGTTTCATTTCATCTTAATCGTGGCGAGATGGCATTTTTAACCGGTCACTCCGGTGCCGGTAAAAGTACACTACTCAAGCTAATCATGCTGATGGAACGTGCATCTTCAGGTAAAGTTGCCGTTGGTGGTCAAAATCTAAGCAATATTCCACGCAGACAGATTCCTTATTTCAGACGACATGTGGGTGTTGTTTTTCAGAACCATCGCCTGCTTTTTGATAGGACTGTTTTCGATAATGTTGCCTTGCCCTTAGAAATATCAGGCATGTCACAACGCGATATTGGCAGACGTGTTCGCGCAGCATTAGACAAAGTAGGCTTGTTGTCCAAAGAAAAACTCACCCCTATTCAGTTATCAGGCGGAGAGCAGCAACGTGTTGGTATTGCTCGGGCTGTGGTAAATAAGCCACCACTTCTCTTAGCTGATGAGCCAACCGGTAACTTGGATCCGGAGCTTTCAGCTGAAATCATGAAATTATTTATGCAGTTTAATCAAGTTGGCGTAAGCATACTGATTGCCAGTCATGATTTAGCGCTTATTCACCCTCTTCATTACCGAGTGATAGAACTTAATCAGGGTTCGGTAATTTCAGGGGCAGGCAATGACTGAAATTCCAAAATCGAGTGGCGCTCGGCCAGCTGAATCAAAAAATGCCGTGCAACATTATTTTGAAAACCATCAAAAAGTCGCAAAAAGTACTTTTTTACAATTAATACATCAACCCCTCACAACCGCTTTTACATGTTTTGTTATAGGTATTGCATTAGTACTGCCCGCTTTACTGAGCGTTTTATTAGCAAATATTGAAAATATAAATAAGCATTGGGACGGTTCGCCACAAATAACCTTATTGCTCAAAAAAGGGGTTCCCAAGTTAGATGCAGGCGTATTAGCAGAAAGTATTGCGAAAAAACAAAGTGTTTCATCCAGCCAGTTCGTCGATAACGAGCAAGCTTTAAGCGATTTCAAAAGCCGCTTTGAGTTTACAGATGCCATTGAGTTTCTTGATGAAAACCCACTACCTCATGCCATTATTGTTCGTCTGAGCCCAAATTTAACCGTTATCTCTGATATCAAACAACTTAGGGATAGCTTACTCACTTTGCCAGAAGTTGATTCAGCTATTCTAGATGCGGCTTGGGTTCAACGCTTACAGTCTATTACACACCTTGTTGAAAGAGCTGTTTGGGTGATAGCGGTTATGCTTTCTTTGACGGTTGTGCTCGTCCTGGGTAATACAATTCGATTAGCAATTGAAAACCGAAAAGAAGAAATTATTGTCGTAAAGCTTGTTGGTGGTACCGATGCTTTTGTCAGAAGACCTTTTCTCTATATGGGCCTTTTTCTTGGTTTAGGCTCTAGTATTATTGCTTGGTGTCTCATACATTGGGTTATTTATTTATTAAATGAACCAATAGAAGCCTTTGCTTTGTCTTACCAATTTGAATTTAGCTTGTCAGGATTAGGTTTTCTATCTACACTTTTTTTACTTATTTTCGGCCTAAGCCTAGGATGGATAAGTGCATGGCTAGCAGTAAGAAGACACTTGGATGAAATAGAGCCTAATTAATTTATACCGTATTTATTATTTAGCTTAGAAAAACACTACCTTAAAACTCTAATATTTTTCAACTTCAAGGAATCGTAATCTGCTAAGGTATGATTTAGTCTTTCTTATTTTACGCCAATAACTTATTATTGAATAAAATACAATCAAAACTACAACAATAATGCAGTTTTACGGAACTTTTTGTATACTACCTAGTCTAAGAAAATAACATAGCATCAAAGCTAAAGTTCTTGGTATTAATAGTTTGGAGGTAAAAATATGGGAACAAGTCTACAGCCAGTTGATATGTTGGTTCCAGGTGCGAATCTTGAATCATATATTCAGGCCGTGAATGGTATCCCCATTTTAACTGTTGAAGAAGAACGAGCTCTGGCAGATCGTCTACATGATGAAAATGATCTTGAAGCAGCACGTCATATGGTCATGTCGCACCTTCGTTTTGTGATCCATATTGCCAAAAGTTATTCTGGATACGGTTTAGCGCAAGCTGACCTGATCCAAGAAGGAAATGTTGGCTTGATGAAGGCAGTTAAACGATTTAATCCTGAATATGGCGTTCGTCTAGTGTCCTTTGCCGTACATTGGATTAAAGCAGAGATTCATGAATTTATTCTTAAAAACTGGCGAATAGTTAAGATCGCAACAACTAAAGCACAACGTAAAATGTTCTTTAACCTTCGAAGTAGCAAAAAACGCTTGGCTTGGTTTACACATAAAGAGGTTGAATCGGTTGCAGAAAACCTAGGCGTTGAGCCAAAAGTTGTGCGAGAAATGGAAGGTCGATTGAGTGCACATGATATGTCATTTGATATGTCTAATGACGATGATGACGACAGCGCTTACCAAGCACCTGCTAACTTCTTGGAAGATAATCGTTATAATCCAGCTTATGCTATAGAGAAATTAGACTCTAAAGAAGATACCAATTCGAAGCTACATAATGCTCTGCGTACATTAGATGAGCGTAGTTTTGATATTTTATCAAAACGTTGGTTAGCCGAAAATAAAGCAACCTTACACGATTTAGCAGCAGAATATGGTGTCTCCGCTGAACGTATAAGACAGCTTGAAAAAAATGCAATGAACAAAGTAAAAGTATTAATCGAAGATTAATACACCTATCCAATCTTATAAAAAACCGC
>JBFJZQ010000156.1:0-7498 GCA_041622015.1 Oleiphilaceae bacterium | reverse complement strand
CATTAGCAACTGACTTTGATAATTTTATTACTAATATACATAACTTGGTTAGTCAGGTGATAAAGCGATGTGAAAATATGCATGCGAGTATGCATAAAATGCAAAGTATAGCACTTGATACCTCGCAACAAGTGGAGTGTCAGCAAGAACAAACTGACCAAGTAGCGACCGCGGTTTCACAAATGTCCTTAGCCAGTGATGAAATTGCGTCCAATACGGTTCAAGCGGCGAACTCGGCTAATGATGCCAATAAACTCAGCCAGACTGCTGAAGAGGCTGTTAATAGGGCAATTCAAACAATTAAAAGCCTCTCTTCGGATATAGATGAAGCAACCAAAGTAATCGGAAGCTTAGAAGTGGATGTTCAAGAAATTGTCAGTATTCTAAATGTGATAGTGGGTATTGCGGAGCAAACTAACCTACTAGCACTCAATGCGGCCATTGAAGCAGCAAGAGCTGGTGAGCAGGGCAGAGGCTTCGCGGTAGTCGCAGACGAAGTAAGAACCTTAGCAGGTAAAACACAGAAAAGTACCGAAGAAATTCAGAATATGATCGATCGACTACAAACCAATTCGAATCAAGCGGTTGATGTGATGAAAAGAAGTAGTATTCAAAGCCAACAGACGGTAGATCAAAGTGAAAATGTAAAAATATCCTTAAAACAAATCGCTGATGCCATTGTGAATCTAAGCGATATCAACCAGGTAGTGGCGAGCGCTTCTGAAGAACAGTCTTGTGTGGGGTCGAATATGACAGAGAGTATTCACCAGATAGTCGAGATTGCACGTTTAACAACTGAAGGAATGCAGAAAACCTCAACAAATTGTTTAGATGCTTTAGAGCATAATAGTCAGCTATCGAAACTGGTGAATCATTTTAAGGTGTAATACCCCTGTAAAAAAACCGCTGCGGTCTTTTTGAAAGTTATTCTAAATTCGCCTGAATGACTAATTGAGCAATATGTGCTCTGAGAGTGTCATTAAAACTTTGTTTGAAAATATCCAAAGGCGGCTTTTCTATAATTTCTGCTATCGCACCGGTCGGGTGTGTCATGTGCCAGACTCCGATTAAGGCTTGTTGAATTTGCATCAGCAAGGTAAAGGATTGTGCCTGACTCAACTTAGGAGCTAAAGGGTGGTTTTGGATTTGAACAGAAAACTTCCCCATCAAATCCAAAAGCGTTAATTTGAATTCAGCGGCTTCTTCCAGGCTTAAGTTTCTTTCCAGTATGGTGTGCAGAATCGCGCTTAATTTGCAAAATAACGGGTTTTCAATCAGCACATTGCAGATGGTGTTGAGTAAGGAGGATTGCTCTAGTGAGTTATCACTAGAAGCAATCAAGTCCTCAAGGCTTTCAACAAACAACGCTAGAAACAACGTTTCCTTGTTTCTGAAATAACGATATAGCGCAGCTTTGGTGATACCGACATCTTTCGCAACATGGTTTAGATTGACCTCTTCAAAAGAACAGGTCATGAAGCGGGCTCGTGCGGCATCCAAAATTTGTTTGCGACGAAGCGCTTTTTGTTCAGGGTTATTGGCGCGTTGTTTAATTAAACACATTGTTAAGCTTGTAACCATCCTGCTAGTTTGCGAGTGACACATCGGGGCGATACTTTACCAGACCACACGCCAAAAATATTTCTTCCTCCGGTTATCACAATGGCTTTTTTACGTTTTTTCAGGGATTTTCTGACAACGGCTTCTGCGGTCATCGCGCCGGCTTTAAACAGTTTTGTGTCCGCCATATTCGCTTCTTGCGCAAATTCAGACAAGGTGGCGCCAGGGCAAAGGGTACTAACGCTGATACTGTCCTGTTTTAATTCTTCATGCAGTGCTTCTGAAAACGATAGTACAAATGCTTTGGTTGCATAATAAATCGCCATTTTAGGGCCAGCTTGAAATGCCGCAGTAGAGGCAACGTTAATGATGAAGGCATCTTTCTGTTGGCGAATATTGGGGAGTAAGCGATGTGTGAGTTCAACTAAGCTTGTGACATTCAATTGAATCATTTGAATTTGTCGCTCGAGCGTTAAATCGCTAAAGAAACCTCTATCACCAAATCCCGCATTATTTATTAGGCCATTCACTTTCCATCCCTTTTCAGAAATGGCATGGGCAAGATTCCTGCTGCCGTTTGTGCTGGCTAAGTCTGCACTAAGTGTTTCAACTTTTATTTTATATTTATCGATTAATTGTCGAGCCAGTTCATCCAGTTTTTCTTTACGTCTGGCGGTAAGAATTAAGTCCTGACCTTGTTCTGCTAGTTGTTTAGCAAAGACAGAACCAATGCCTGCACTGGCGCCTGTGATTAGTGTATAGCTCATTTGTATCTCTCTTGTGTATGTGGCGTTGCTTAGTGAAACTTAAGTTACTCAGGGTTACTTACTTTATAACTAAAAATGATGCTTGTAAATAACCTTGGGTAACTTATTATAAAAAGCCAAAAGTGCTTGTTTATGATCTGTTTCCAGAGAAGTCTGTTGTATGGCTAGGCTTCTCGTTATAATGCCGGCCAATCTTTTATTGCTTGTTGAGATATTGTTTATGTATAGGTTTGGCTTTTGTGGGGTAGTTATTCGTTTATGTTTGGCCTTCGTATTAAGTGTTGCATCGTCTAATGTTCTGTCGAGTCAAAAGAGCGGTGCAGCTGAAGGTGATAAACCGTCTATTAAGGTTGTGACTACATTTAGTGTCTTGGCGGATATGGTTCAGCAGATTGGTGGTGAGTATGTGCGCGTGCATACGCTGGTAGATTGGGATGAAGATGCACACGTCTTTCAGCCTTCTCCCGATGATGTAAAACAAATAGCTGATGCAGATCTTCTGGTTTTGAATGGTTTGGGTTTTGAAGGCTGGTTAGCAAGATTACTATCTGCTGCTGAATATACCGGCCCAACGCTTGAAGCGACAAAAGGTATACAGCGTATTCGGTTAGAGATGGATGATGACGACCATGAGTCTCATGAGCATCATCACGAACATGCTCACGGGCATAAACAAAATGTCTATGACCCTCATGCCTGGCACAGCCTTAAAGCTGCGCAAGTTTATATAGAAAATATAGCGCAGGCATTGATAAAAATTGATCCAAAGCATGCTAGTGAATATGCTAAAAACAAGAAAGCGTATTCAGAAAAACTGGTGAACTTAGATGTTAACATTGCCGCTAAGATATCCAAGATAGCTGACCAAAAAAGACGTTTGGTCGTGCCACATAATGCCTTCGCATATTTAGCGAAAGACTACAAATTACATATACATAGCTTGCAGGGTTTGAGTACCGATTCAGAGGCGAGTGCCGCTGATTTGGCAAAAATTGTAAGGCTTATTCGTTCACTCAAAATTAATGCTATCTTTACAGAAACGATATCCGATAAGCGTTTGATTAAAGTGATTGAATCAGAAACAGAGGCGACTATTGAAGGCGCCTTAGTTTCGGGGGCGCTATCAAGGGAATTGGCGCCGACTTACCTTGCAATGATGGAATACAATAGTCGTTTGATTTTAGACGCGATCACAAAAAACCAATGAGTTTTGGAGAACTGTCAGATTCTATGTCTTATTTTATTTATACAGATAAAGAAAAATCATGAAAATTCCTAAAAGAATTCAGCCTTTAATCGAAGATGGCATCGTCGATGAAGTGATTCGTCAATTAATGAGCGGTAAAGAAGCATCCGTGTATGTCGTTCGCTGTGGAAAAGAGATTCGCTGTGCAAAAGTCTACAAAGATGCGGTAAAGCGCAGCTTTAAAAAAGCGGTGCAGTATCAAGAGGGAAGAAAAGTACGCAACAGTCGACGCGCGCGCGCGATGGAAAAGGGCTCGCGTTTTGGACGCGCTGAGCAGGAAGAGGTATGGCAAAACGCCGAAGTCGATGCCTTGTATCGACTGGCAGAGGCAGGTGTGCGTGTTCCCAAGCCTTTCGGTTGTTTTGATGGCGTATTATTAATGGAGCTAGTGACCGATGAAGACGGTGTCGTGGCGCCAAGGTTAAATGATGTGTCGATGTCAGCAGAACAGGCTAGGGAAGATCATGCAGTGATGATGGAATATGTGAAGTTAATGCTCTGTGCGGGTCTGGTTCACGGCGATCTCTCAGAGTTCAATGTGTTAGTAGATGATTATGGCCCGGTGATTATCGATCTCCCACAAGCCGTTTTTGCTGCTGCTAATAACAATGCCCAAAAAATGCTTTATAGAGATGTTCAAAATATGACCGTCTACTACGCACAATATGCACCTGAATTGATGCAGACACGTTATGCGCAAGAAATATGGGCACTCTTTGAAGAGGGCGAGTTATACCCAGAAACTATCTTAACTGGCGAGTTTGAAGACGACGGCGAGGATGCCGATGTGAATGCTGTGCTTGAAGAAATTAATGCAGTCAAAGAAGAGGAAGAAGCGCTTCAGCGTCGAAAACGTGAAGCAGAGGAGGATGACTCTTAAGCATATTTGCGAGCATACAGTTCATCGTTCCGGGTGTTCTATAAATCTAATTCAGGGATACTTCTATCCACCGTACAATGAATATTGCCATCTTTCAGGGTGGCAGTAATCTTGTCTCCTGCCTTTACTTTTTTGCTGCTGGTAATCACTTTAGATGAGTTAGCTTGAGTATCGGCGCCTTTTTTAATGATGGCGTAACCTCGGCCTAAGGTGGCTAAAGGGCTTGCTGTGTGTAGTGTTTGAGCAAGTAAGCCGAGTTGATGTTCGAAGTTTTTCAATTGCTTATTTTGTAGCGAGAATAAGCGTTCCTCTTGCATGTTCACGCTTTGTTGGTGGCGTTCAATTTTAGATGTGGGGTTTAATTGACGTAAGGTAAGCCGCTGTGTATCTAGCTGTTGAGTGGCTAATTTAAGCTTATGCTGTATCGCTTGATGGATACGCTGTTTAAATTGAATCAACTTTTGCTCTTTGTCTTTCAATGCATCACCTGGATGCTTTAAACGCTTACTCGTGTTTAATAGCTTGTCTTCACATTGTTTTAATTTATGCGTCAACAGATAAGCTAAGCGACGCTCAGTTAAATCAAGCTGCTGCATGAGTTCGTATTGATCCGCGGTGATTTTTTCAGCCGCCGCCGAGGGGGTAGGGGCTCGATAATCTGCGACCAGGTCGGCAATGGTAAAATCCACCTGATGACCAACGGCACTAATGATAGGAATCTCGCTATCAAAAATTGCCCGAGCGACGACTTCTTCATTAAACGACCATAAATCCTCTAAAGAGCCTCCGCCACGGCCAACGATTAGTACCTCAGCAAGTTTATGCTGATTAGCAAATTGAATGGCTTTGGCAACTTCTTGCGCGGCTTTCTCGCCTTGAACCGAAACCGGTATCAGAATAATTTCCATCAGTGGAAAGCGTCGCTGGCTGACCGAAATAATATCGTGAATAACAGCGCCACTAGCAGAAGTGATCACCACGACTTTTTTGGGCATAAGTGGAATGGCTGTTTTGTGTTCTGGGTTAAAGAGACCTTCTTGGGATAGCTTGAGTTTGAGTGCTTCAAATGCCGCTTGAAGCTGGCCCAAGCCAGCAGGTTCCATAGACTCAACAATGAGTTGATAATCACCGCGGCCTTCATACAGGCTCACTTTAGCTCTCGCGAGAATCAGGTCGCCTTCTTTGGGTTGGAATTTAAGTTTCTGGTTAAAGCCCTTGAAAATGGCACAACGAATTTGGGCTTTGTCATCCTTTAAATTAAAATACCAGTGGCCCGATCTTGGTTTGGATAGGCCGGTTAATTCACCTTTAATCCAGACTTGCGCATAGCTAACTTCGAGCATACGTTTAACTTGGCGATTAAGCTCACTTACCGTAAGCGCGCTCTCAAAGTGACTCGAGGTTTTAGGTATCGATAAAGCTAAGTCATTTTCATTGAAGGGATTAAACGGATCATTTCCAGAATTCATAAGGGCTTTCAACAAAGGAGTGCTAGTAAAAAAGAAGATAAAAGAGTGTAAGGTGCTTTAGTCCTTTTTTCCAATTAAGCTTTAAAAATATGTATTTAGTCGGTATAATTCCCGCTTTTATCTGGACATAAAGGTTGGCCCATATGTTGCGGATCGCTCTTGACGCACTCACGTTCGATGACGTTCTTTTACTTCCCGGTTATTCTGAGATTCTTCCTAACGAAGTGTCTCTTCAAACACGCTTGACGCGTAAAATTACACTAAATATTCCGCTAGTCTCTGCTGCGATGGATACAGTGACTGATGCCTCTTTAGCGATTGCGATGGCTCAAGAAGGTGGTATTGGTATTATCCATAAAAGTATGACTATCGAGCAGCAGGCTGCAACCGTTCGAGCTGTTAAAAAGTTTGAGAGCGGTGTGGTGAAAGACCCAATTTGTGTCACCCCAGACACCACTGTACGAGAAGTTTTGGAGATCACCGCTGCGAATAAAATTTCTGGTTTACCTGTTGTTTCTAGCGCATCTGCAGGCAATGAACTAGTCGGTATCGTTACCGGTAGGGATATTCGTTTTGAAAGTCGTTTAGATACCCTTGTTTCAGACATTATGACACCTAAGTCAAAACTGGTGACAGTTAAAGAAGGTGAGACCTCTGAAGTCATCAAAGACTTATTGCATAAGCACCGTATTGAAAAAGTATTGGTCGTTAATGACGATTTTGAGTTAAAAGGCTTGGTCACTGTCAAAGATATTCAGAAATCACAAGACTTTCCAAACGCCTGTAAAGATCAGTTTGGACAACTTCGAGTGGGTGCTGCAGTCGGCACTGGCCAAGGCACAGAAGAAAGGATAGATGCACTGGTTAAAGCAGGTGTTGATGTTCTTGTCGTAGACACTGCACATGGCCACTCAAAAGGTGTGATTGATCGGGTAAGTTGGATCAAAGAAAATTACCCTGATGTACAGGTTATTGGTGGAAATATTGCTACAGCAGAAGCGGCAATCGCCTTGGCTGATGCAGGAGCCGATGCCGTTAAAGTAGGTATTGGCCCCGGTTCTATTTGTACAACACGAATTGTTGCCGGTATTGGTGTTCCACAAATCTCGGCTGTTGCCAATGTTTCTGCAGCCCTCGTTGATCGTGGTATTCCAGTTATCGCCGATGGTGGTATCCGTTTTTCAGGCGATATTGCTAAAGCCATTGCTGCCGGTGCACATAGCATCATGATTGGTAGCTTGTTGGCTGGTACAGATGAAGCACCCGGTGAAATTGAATTATTCCAAGGGCGAAGCTACAAAGCATACCGTGGTATGGGTTCATTAGGCGCGATGGGAAAAACACAAGGTTCTAGTGATCGTTATTTCCAGGATATCCGTTCAGGTGTTGATAAATTAGTACCGGAAGGCATTGAAGGTCGAGTTGCTTGTAAAGGTCCAATGACAGCAATTATCCATCAGTTGATGGGTGGTTTGCGATCAAGTATGGGTTACACAGGTAGTGCCAATATTGAAGAAATGCGCACAAAGCCACAGTTTACGCGCATTACCTCAGCAGGCATGCAAGAAAGTCACGT
>JBFJZQ010000155.1:0-7586 GCA_041622015.1 Oleiphilaceae bacterium | reverse complement strand
TATTAACAGAGAAATAGACTTAGAAAATTATGCTAAAGCGATATCTCTTTGCCACCTTGAGCTGGATCAAAAAACAAAATATCAATCATGGTGTTATCAAACATTAGGTCATCTCTATTTAAAGCTTGGCGATGCATCCAATGCGATCAAGATTTATGACACCGTCTTGAAAAGTCGGGACCTGCCTTGGGCACACCTTGGTATGGGGCACGCCTTATTTTTAAACCAAGACTATAAGTCAGCTATCGATCAGTATGAAGCCGCTTTAAAGCTCAACGCCAATATAGTTGAAGCCTATGATGGTATTTCAGATTGCTTTCTGAAGTTAAATCAGCCAAAACTTGCACAAGATAAATTAAGAGAAGCTGTTACTTTATCTCCGCGCATGGTTCCACGCCAAGAAAAGCTTGGTAATTTATGCCTAAAAAACCAAGATATAGAATCCGCATCACTTGCATATAGACATGCTATAAAATTTTCTGAACATTCGATTCACGATAAAGTTGAAAACTATTTAAACCTTGGAAGAAGTCTATCCGAGTGGAGCGAGGGTGATCTATCAAGCGAAGGCCAAGGGCGTGCCAATGAAGCGATTGAAGTTCTTGAGACACTCACCAACAAATTCTCTTTAGATGAAAATGCCTGTATTAATGCTACCCTAATAGAAGCTAGAGTCTATACTGGTCAAAACCAGACTGAGCTTGCAGAGAAAAAACTTCACCAGGCAGAATGCGTAATAGAAGATGAAAACTTAACGTCAGAAGTCGGTCTTGAGTTTGCAAAAACACTCTACTCCATGGATCAGACAGAGCGTGCAGAAAAACTGTTAATAGAGCTAGCCAAAAAATTTGAAGACAACAATGATATTCTTCTTCAAATTGAAAGTTTATTAGATGAGCCCGAAAGCTTAATTTCGAGAAAACAGGCAAAAGAACTTAATAAAACGGGTATTAAAGCATTTGAACAAGGTGATCTCGAAACGGCAATTGATTCTATTGAGTCAGCGCTTTCTTTCACACCAAAGCATGCTGCATTGAACCTCAACTTAGTTCAAGTACTCTTAAAGCATTATGAAAAGTCGAAACTCAGCAACGATTTATCCAAAGCAAAAGACTGCTTAAAACGCATTGAACACATACCAGAACAGCACAATCAATATAAACGCATGAAATATCTGCTTAAAACCATTAATCAATTAACAAACACCACCAATAATGATGCTGGAGTCAAACTATGAGCACCAAAGACCAACCTGACTTTTCTATGATCATAGCTTCAGCGGTGCATGACATGAAAAACTCATTAAGTATGCTACTTCACTCCGTCGATCAAATGTGCGACGAGCTACCCGATGATTGGAAACAGAAAAACAACACCACCACGGTGAAATATGAGGCCGAGCGAGTAAATAGTTACCTAATACAATTATTAGGTTTATATCGACTTCAAAATAAAATGCTCACACTGCATATAGATGAATATTATTTAAGTGACCTGCTGGATGAGCAAGTTGCACATTATGAGCCCATGCTAATAGACAAAAACATAAGTTTATCAGTCAGTGCTGATGAAAGCTTCGCCTGGTATTTTGATAGAGAAATTGTTTTAGGCGTACTGAACAACGCCTTAAATAACGCGTCTCGCTACACTAAATCTGCCATAGAGATTGTTGCGAAAGAGCACGATAATTTTTTAGTCATAGAAATTCACGATGACGGCCAAGGCTACCCTCAACTGTTACTAGAATCACCACCAGGTGAAATTTTAAATAACATTAACTTCCAAACAGGAAGTACCAGTTTAGGCATCTACTTCGCTGAAATGGTGACGCGACTTCATACTCAGGGAGATAGACAAGGTAGTATTAAATTATCTAATGGAGGAAGATTGGGAGGCGGCGTGTTCAGTATCTACCTCCCTTAAGTAGAAATAATGGAAACTTAACTACTTCAAAGATCGTGCATAACGTTTTAAGCCTTTCTTGATACCAAACCCCAACACAGACTTAATAAGGCCAGTCGTTAAAGGAACTTTAGACTCTAATTCAATGGTATATTTTAAGTGTGTTTTACCTTTTGCTTCAGAGAATACAAGCATACCCAGATGATTCTTAATAGGGCTGCCTTTCGTTATTTTGTACTCTATCCTTTCATTCTCTACAAACTTGGTAATGGTTTCTTGAAAAGAAGGCAGAACACCCACTTTAATTTCTCGCACTGAACCTAAGCCATTCAAATGTGCTGCGCCATCAACCACTCTTTCCATACCAATTCCACAAATTTTACCAAATTTTTCATGATCGCTTAATGTAGAAAAAACTTGCTTTACCGGTGCATCAAAAGCTTGATTGATTGTTATAGTTTGAATTGCCATAATTTAGACTCTTATTAATTACAAAGTATCAACAAGTATTAATGTTATTTAAGATGCTCTGAAAAACAACATTAAGACCTTTAAAGGGTAGGCACTTTAACATACCCTATTAAACTCAAGTAAAGCTAAATTACTCATAAGAAAGTTTTTAATATCGCAACGCCTAGAGAACAAACAATGTATCCATACCAAGCCCCTATTTCACTATTAAAAGATAAAGTCATACTCGTTACAGGTGCGGGTGACGGCATAGGTAAAGCAGCTGCTTTAAATTTTGCCAAGCATGGTGCAACGGTCATATTGTTAGGGCGTACCATTTCAAAACTTGAAAAAGTCTATGATGAAATCGAACAAAACCAATGGCCTAAACCTGCCATTATCCCGTTAAATTTAGAAGGTGCCGTCGAAAAGGACTACATCGAAGTGGCAAATTCTATTGATAGTGAATTTGGTCGTTTAGATGGAATTCTGCATAACGCTTCATTACTCGGCTCCTTGACCACAATAGACCAATACGAAGTCTCTGTATGGGATAAAGTCATGCAAGTGAATGTAAATTCAGCTTTCACTCTTACCAAAACCTTCCTACCTCTATTGCAAGCATCAACAAACAACCCTTCCATTATCTTTACAAGCTCAAGTGTTGGTCGAAAGGGGCGAGCCTTTTGGGGCGCTTATTCTGTTTCTAAATTTGCTACAGAAGGTCTAATGCAAGTCTTAGCGGATGAATATGATGAAACTGAACCACGTATTCGGGTGAACTGCATCAATCCCGGTGGGACGCGTACTAACATGCGCGCAGACGCCTACCCTGCTGAAAATCCAATGAACAATCCATCACCCGATGAAATAATGCCCTTGTATTTATATCTAATGGGCGATGACAGTCTTGATGTAACCGGTCAATCCTTAGACGCACAAGCTAAATAGGCCATAAGATGGAAAACATAAAAAAAACAATAAGCCTGATTCAAATTACATTTATTTGTTTTCTAGGCATCTGCCTAAGTTTTAGCGTTTCTGCGGTAGAGCTCAAAGAACATGAAGCAAGTTATGTCGCTAAAATAAAAAAAGGCGTTAGCCTAAAAGGAAAAGCAATACGGTCGCTAAAAAAGATAGACAGTAACAAATGGCTGTACCGCTTTGATGTTGAATCTTTTGTTGCCGACATAAAAGAAAAAACCATCTTAATTGAAGAAAACCAAAAAATTAAACCGATACAGTATGATTACAAATTATCTGCATTTTTAATGTCAGACAGAATCAGACAGGTAAAATTTGATTGGGATAAACGCACAGCGACAGACCCAACAAAAGATAACAATTGGAAGCTTTCATCCATTCCTGACAACACCTTTGACCCCCTTTCTTATCAGTTACAACTTTTATTAGATGTGAGTAATGATCAGAAAGAGATGACCTATCAATTAGCACATAAAGCCAAGCTCAGGGAAAGCGAGTTTATAGTGTTAGGTGAAGAAGTAATCAGCACACAGTTTGGAAAATTAAAAAGCATCCTTGCAAAGAAAAACCGAGACGATGATGCAAAGCGCGAAACCTTCTTATGGTTTTCTGCTGACTACCCTTTACTCTTATTAAAAATGACCCAAAAAGAAAAGGATGGTGAAGAGTATGAGATTCAATTGTCCTCAGCAAAGATTGATGGGAAAAAAGTCAATCTAAGAGAGAAAGCAATTATTGATTAGAGAAAATTTAGCACTCACTTACCCGGAATCAGATTGAGTAATTTTTTACCTCAACAATCTATGGGACTTAGAAACCTAAGGTGAGTATTTAGCCCCTAGCTTTTGACCATTTTTTTTCAAAAACTTATAAAAAGAACTTACATCCTTAAATCCTAAGGCCTCGGCTGATTGCTCATTAGAATAATGCGTATGCACCTTTTGCAACTTTCTTAGTATTTTCAAGCGTTGCTTCAATACCAGCTCTGAGAAATGAGTACCCTCGTCTCGTAGTTTTCGATACAGCGTCGCTTTGCTCATATGTAACATACGTAATTGCGCCTCCAAGTGGCAATAGGTCATTAAGTCAGTGGCTAGAAGGCTTTCAACTTTAGCTTGAATAGTTGCATCACGAGCAGCTTTATAAGCGACATTTTCAGAGCGTTCCGCTATTAACTCACGCAGATAAGGGTTTGAACTTTGAATGGTTTTAGTCAATTCTGAATCCAGCAACTCAAGGGCGTTCTCATCGGCATTAAACTCGATATTAGAACCGAAAATCGCCTCATAACGAGCGCTGTAACCTGGCTTATCAAACACAAATTTAGCGCTTTGGACATTTAATTTAGAAGAACTGAAATGCTCGGCCCAAGCAACCAGGGCCACCATACTGCGTTCAATCGCCATCACGGGGTACGTATATTTTGAGTTAAACGAGAAGTTCAGCTTTATTCTATTCGCCTCTTGCTTTAGCTCCCAAGATTCAGCCTCATTCAATAAGGCTATATTTTCATGAAATATATTGAATGCTTGTTTTAAGGTATCGCAGCAAGACAACCAATTTGCCAACAAGCCTTTCGCGTTTACATTCACAGACTGACCTATGTCGATACCTAAAGCCGGCCTCGTTTTATAACTGGTCGCTATTTCCCATAAAGACAAAATATCCGTCTCAGGAACACGCATTTCAATAATGGACTCCCCTCTATGATGAGCTTCATAAAGTTTATCTAGGGTTTTGGAAATTGATCTCAGTACTGATTTATAAAGCATTTCCCTTGAAATTAACTCATCAGCTAAGTCGACAACGGCTATCGCTGAAACCGTAAGAGGCCTTGTTGAATGCATCTAAATACCTAGTTTGCGTTGTACGAAAATATGAAAAAAAGAACCTATTTTCCATAAAAATGATGTCATCGTCCTTAAAGATAAAGCCTCCAGGACGTTAAAGTTATTTGAGCAAATAATTCACAACGAATATATTTTAAAAGTGGACAAAAAATGACTAAACCATCTGTTGCTAGCGACATTCCTGAAAAGATAAATAACAATTATTTCCAAAGCATACAGGGCATTGAATCTGAAAAAGACTTAAGAAGAATTATTTCGGCTTACCCAAATATGCTCGACAAACGTGTTCAAAAAGCACTCGATGCTCTAGCCATTGAATTTATTGACGCCTCAAGTATTGCCATAATTGCAACCAGCTCAAATCAAAACAGAATGTTTCCTCTGCAAATTAATAAACAAGGTTTAAGCATACGCGACAATTTACATTTTAGCTTTGCTAAAACCAATACTTCATTACTTAGATTTAGTGATTCTTCACATTTATACGCCTCTATCTACTTTTTAGCAGAAGGTATAGGACATGGGCTAAGAGTCAACGGCATCATAGCCAAAAACAAACACGATGCTTATTTATTTACAATTACTGAAGTTTATTTTCATTGCGCAAGAGCAGCAGCTAGAGCCGCAATATGGTCCTATGATAAGCATGAAAACCTAAAAATATTCAGCCGCGAAAACTTCATCAAGAACGCTTCTTTCTTAGTACTGAAAACCATGAATCATGAGGGAAAAACCGAATTATCCCCCCGCGGTGATAATCCGGGTTTTGTAAAACAACTTAATTCAAACACCCTGTTACTTCCAGAGCGTCCGGGAAATAAAATCGCTGTGAGTTTACGCAATATCATCCAACAACCCGATATAGAATTATTCTTCTTCACCCCCTATTCAGATCAAACGTTAAGCATATTTGGAAAAGCGAAAGTCATTACAGATAAACACTTACTGGAACAATGCGCTGTAAAAGGCAAACACCCAAAGGCGGGAATTTTAATTCAAATAGAAACGCTAGAGTTCGCAAGGTATGAAATCCTGCTTAAAAATAATATAGGGCATAAAAACCTTATCACCAAACCAGCCATTACATCATTTTCTAAAGCCCTATCAATACATATCAATGGAACAGGCTTAGTAGGCAAAGCAACATCGGCAGTTGTTGGAGCGGTCGTCAAACATGATATGAAGAATTTATATTAATGCAAACAGTTAGCACTCGAACTGAGCTTTTAATGCAGACATTTCAATCAGAACTTGCAATTGAAACATTCACTCCTAGTCAGCAAAGTTCCAAATTCCAGGCCATCGAGCCCCTTCTGGACGGGCACTAATTATAATGGCTTATCAGCTTCGAAGACTTTAGGTTTTGCTTCTAAAGCGGCCTTTTTTGATATTGAGTTTTTACGATCATAGTCAATTAAACATTAGCACAAAGCTAACGTCTTACTCCCTTATTACAGCCCTATAATATAACGAAAATTAGTTAATGCTTACCTTTACAAAGCGAGTGATCAGATAGCGCATCGATAACGCTACAGTTATTCGATTCACCACCGATACATGCCTTCAACATCATCGACAGTTCATTTTTGAGTACTGCCAAACCGGTAATTTTGTGCTCTATTTCGTTCAAGTGTTTAGCTGCAATCTCATCTGCTTTATGGTCTTTTCCTGCGTCACTATTTTCAAGCGCCATCAACTCTCTAATGTCATCTAGCGTAAATCCTAGTTCTCGCGAGTGGAGAATAAACCGGAGAGTATTGAGGTGCTTACTTTGATAGCGCCTTTGATTCCCTTCAGTACGATAAGGCTCTTGAAGCAAACCAATATTCTCGTAGTAGCGGATAGTAGGCACTTTGCATCCTGTTTTCTTTGATAACGTACCGATAGAAAAATCTGCCATTTTTTTTCCTTAGCTCTTGAACCTCTAGTAACTAGAGATTTTATGCTAACCCTATATTGAATTAAAAGAGGAATCACAAATGAGTGCTAATTGCTGTTCAGATAAAAAGTTTGACGGGGTATCAGTAAGATATAAACGCACTTTACTGGTCGTTATTGCCTTAAATGCGCTGATGTTTGTAGTGGGGATAGCTGGCGGCATCTTTTCTCAGTCCCAAGCCTTACAGGCTGATGCTTTGGATTTTTTAGCTGACTCCTTATCGTATGGGATGAGCTTATGGTTAATAGGACGCTCTTTGACCTTACGCAGTAATGTCGCTATAGCTAAAGGCGTAAGCTTGGCTGCGATGGGAGGCTGGGTATTGTTTTCTACTATCTATCGAGCATTTACGGAGCATACTCCTGAGCCGTTTACGATGGGCTGGATAGCTGTTTATGCTCTTGGCGTAAACCTGCTTAGCGTAATGCTTTTGGTGGCATATAAAGATGGCGATGCCAATG
>JBFJZQ010000154.1:0-7595 GCA_041622015.1 Oleiphilaceae bacterium | reverse complement strand
ATCCTCAGAGATGCAGAACAACGCGACGTACTCGACGCTGACTCCTTAAGCATTATCGAAGGTGCTGTTCAAGTAACCGATATGCAAGTGCGAGAAGTCATGATTCCCCGCTCGCAAATGATCACCGTTAGATCTAACCAGGCGCCTGAAGAATATATTGATGAGATCATTGAGTCTGCACATTCACGATTCCCGGTTATTGGTGATTCAACCGATGATGTACTTGGCATACTGCTGGCGAAAGATTTACTTCCTTTGGCATTAAAAGGAAGCTTGAAAAAAAGTGACATCTCAGAATTATTGCGGCCCGCGACGATTGTTCCTGAAAGTAAGCGACTCAACCAACTTCTCAAAGAGTTTAAACAGAACAGAAACCACATGGCGGTTGTGGTTGATGAATATGGCGGTATTTCTGGCTTAATTACCATTGAAGATATTCTGGAACAAATTGTCGGTGAAATCGAGGATGAACATGACTTCGAAGATGAAGCCATGATCAAGCCCCTCTCTAAGACTGAATATAATGTTAAAGCCTTAACGCCCATTGATGAATTCAATGCTTATTTCGATGCAGCCTTCCCCGAAACTGAATTTGATACCATCGGTGGACTCGTGCTTAAGAAATTTGAGCGCCTTCCTCGCCGCGGAGAAAAAACCACACTGTTTGGCTTTAAAGTCACTATTTTGAATGCCGATAACCGAAGTGTCCGCTTGCTCAAAATTGAAAAAATCAAAGCGAAAAAGCGAACTTAAGGATGCCTAAAAACACGCACAAACTTGAGCAAAATAAGGCTACAAATACTCAACCTTATTTAATAAGACTGCTCATCATAGGGGCGTTGTTAACGAGTGGCGCCTTTCAAACCCTTAGTCTTGCTCCTTTCGGGTTTTGGTTGCTTGGCCCAATATCCATCCTCATTATTGTATTAAGCACCAAAGCCTTAAATGCCCCAAGCACTTCGTTTAGGGGCTTTTTTTATGGCTGGATATTTGGTTTGGGCTTATTTGGTTCAGGCGCTTCATGGGTCTACGTGAGTATCAATACCTACGGTTATGCACCGCCAATTCTAGCTGGCAGCTTAACTTTACTCTTTGTTGCCGGATTAGCCTTATTTCCTGCTTTATCATTATTCATTTATGGCCGATTAAAAACTTCTTCTAAAACCGGAAATGCTTTGCTGTTCTCTGCTTGCTGGGTTCTAGGTGACCTATTCAGAACCTATTTCCTCACCGGTTTTCCTTGGCTATTTTTGGGTTATGCGCATTTAGAAACCCCGTTGGCAGGCTGGATTCCAGTCATTGGCGTTTACGGGCTCACGGCCATTACCGTCGCCAGTGGCATCGCGCTATATTTCATTGCTTCATTACTTATGAAAGCACTACCTTTTATAACGAGCGGCAAAATTCAGCGCAAAAAAAACAAATTTCGCTCTCATTACCACCCCAAAAAAACAGCCTTCAAATTAAGCTTTATTTTTTTACTGTCTCTGTTTTGGTTAAGCGGCCCTTCCTTGAACGCCATTCAATGGACAACTGCGCTTAATGATGAGTTGAGCGTAGCAGTTATCCAAACGAACATCCCGCAAGAAGATAAGTGGAAACGCTCACAACGCCATAAAACCTTGACCCTTCTTGAGGAAATGACCGCACAAGCCTGGGGAAGCGATCTGATACTTTGGCCGGAAACCGCCATTCCCTTACTTTACGATCAGGCGCTTCCTTTCATAGAACGAATCGGGGACGAAGCGAAGTCGAATAACAGCAATATTATTAGCGGTCTGCCTTTTAGACGAATCGACGCCGAGAACAAAAGCCAAATATTGCACAACAGCATCGCAAGCTTTGGCCAAGGCGAAGGCATTTATCATAAACAGAAGCTGGTACCCTTTGGTGAATATGTGCCGCTACAGGAATTGTTAAGAGGCTTAATCGCATTTTTTGATTTACCCATGTCCGACTTCAGAACCGGCACAGAGGATCAAACACCGCTTCGTTCTTTCGATTATCATGTCGCGCCTTTCATTTGCTATGAAGTCGTGTATCCGGATTTTGTTAGGCAGCATAGCAAAGACAGTGAATTTCTACTGACAATCAGCAACGACAGCTGGTTCGGGAAATCTATAGGCCCACTGCAACATTTAGAAATGGCTCAAATGCGGGCAGCGGAGAATCAACGCTATATGATTCGTGGGACTAACAATGGCATCAGCGCCGTGATTGATGAGCAAGGCCAGGTAATCGATCAAACAGCTCAATTTGTAAGAGAAACCTTATATTCAAAAATAAAACTATTCCAAGGCGAGACCCCGTTTATGCACTATGGCACGTGGCCTGTGGGGCTGTTATCCGCATTTTGTGTTTTGTTTAGCTTTATTCAACGAAAAAGACATCACTGACTTTTCAGCCAACTTCGGAATATTAGCTATTCAAATATCACGCATAGGGTTCGCTCGAGCACCAAATAGCTATCACTCCCACATACTAGAGCTCAACCACACCTTATAATGTTTAGGGTTTAGATTAAATTGGCTTATGAGTACCCACAGAGATTAATCTAAGCTAGAATAATCGCCCTTAAAAATTTGTACCATACAACTCCATTCGGCAAATATTGAAGACACTTATGCAAGCAGAAAACTCAAGAGCAGCGCACTCAATCCCTGAAGATTATCAACCTGCAGCTATTGAAGCTTTAGCGCGAGATTATTGGCAAGCTAATAACAGCTTTGCTGTAACGGAAGATCCGTCGAAAGAAAAATACTATTGCTTATCCATGTTCCCTTACCCGAGCGGTAAACTGCATATGGGACATGTTCGAAACTATACCATTGGCGATGTGGTCTCACGTTACCACCGAATGCAGGGTAAAAATGTTATGCAGCCCATGGGTTGGGATGCCTTCGGTTTGCCTGCCGAAAATGCTGCCATTCAAAATAAAGTCGCGCCTGCCAAATGGACATACGAAAACATTGAATACATGAAAAACCAGTTAAACCAATTAGGTTTTGGTTATGACTGGAAGCGTGAAATTGCCACCTGCAAACCCGATTACTACAAGTGGGAGCAGTGGTTCTTCACTCAGCTTTATGAAAAAGGCTTAGTATATAAAAAGAACTCCACCGTGAATTGGGACCCCGTTGACCAAACAGTATTGGCTAACGAACAAGTTGTCGATGGACGTGGTTGGCGTTCAGGTGCTTTAGTTGAACGTAAAGAAATTCCTCAGTGGTTTATTAAGATTACAGACTATGCAGATGAGTTACTTGCAGACCTAGACCAACTGGATGAATGGCCAGAACAGGTCAAAACCATGCAGCGTAACTGGATTGGTCGTTCAGAAGGTTTGGAATTTTCTTTCAGCCTTAAAGGACGAGACGATCTTCTAACGGTTTATACCACTCGCCCCGATACCATCATGGGGGTTACCTATGTTGCAGTGGCCGCTCAACATCCGCTTGCTTTAGAAGCCGCCAAAACGAATTCATCGGTAAAAGCATTTATAGATGAGTGCAAAAACAACAAAGTTGCTGAAGCCGATATGGCAACAATGGAAAAGAAAGGCGTAGCGACAGGCTTTACGGCTATTCACCCTCTTACTGGCGAAGAAGTACCCGTTTGGACAGCGAACTTTGTCTTAATGGATTACGGCTCAGGCGCGGTGATGTCAGTGCCAGCTCATGATGAACGTGATCATGATTTTGCTAAATCTTACCAGCTGGCGATTAAACAAGTAATTGCGCCGAATGATGGACAAGACATCGATATTTATGAAGCGGCCTTTACCGATAAGGGTGTACTAATCACCTCGGGAGAATTTACCGGTCTTAGCTCAGAAGAAGCCTTCGATGCGATTGTCGCCAAATTTGAAAAGCTAGGCACAGGACACAAACGCGTTAACTTTCGTTTGCGTGACTGGGGCGTTTCGCGTCAGCGTTACTGGGGTGCTCCGATCCCCATGAAAACTCTAGAAGATGGTACGCAAGTGACCGTTCCTCTAGAAGAGCTGCCTGTGGTATTACCTGAAGATGTCACACTAAATGGCGTTACCTCTCCCATTAAGAGCGATCCGGAATGGGCAAAAACCACGCATAATGGCCAAGCTGCTTTACGTGAAACCGACACCTTCGATACCTTTATGGAATCCTCTTGGTATTACGCTCGTTATTGTTCACCTCAGTCTAATGATCAAATGCTAGACCCTAAAGCCGCTAACTATTGGCTGCCTGTTGATCAATATATTGGCGGCATCGAACATGCCATTCTTCACCTTTTATATGCACGTTTTTTCCATAAGCTATTAAGAGATGTGGGCTTAGTAGAGTCGAGTGAACCTTTCAAGCGCTTATTATGCCAAGGCATGGTACTGGCAGAAAGTTTTTACCAAGAAGATGAGAATGGTGGAAAAGTCTGGATATCACCAGCTGATATCGGTATCGAGACAGATGATAAAGGCAAAGTGACACGCATCGTATCGAAACTAAATGGCGAAGAAGCCTTTAGTTCAGGTATGAGCAAGATGTCTAAATCGAAAAATAATGGCGTCGACCCGCAAACCACGATTGATCAATACGGTGCCGATACTGTCCGTTTATTTATTATGTTTGCCGCGCCACCAGAACAATCATTGGAATGGTCTGATAGCGCGGTTGAAGGTGCACACCGATTCTTAAAACGTGTTTGGAAAGCGGTCTATGCTCACCTTGAAAATGGCAAAGTACCGGCGCTTGATATTGCCTCGTTGAATACAGAGCAAAAAGATTTACGCCGAAAAACCCATGAGACCATTCGTAAGGTGAGTGATGACGTTAGCCGTCGTTTAACGTTTAACACGGCCATTGCAGCGGTTATGGAACTGATGAATTCCGTTGGCAAATACAATAAAGCGGAAACTCAAGACTTAGCGGTTATGCAAGAAGCACTTGAAACGGCCGTGTTGTTACTGTCTCCTATCACGCCTCATATCAGCCATACCTTATGGCATGCGCTTGGCCATGATGGAGCCGTTATTCATGCTCAATGGCCTAAATTAGATGAAGCAGCTTTAACCAAAAGCACCCAAGAAATAGTCCTTCAGGTAAACGGTAAGGTGCGTGCTAAAGTTGAAATGGCAGCAGACGTCGACAAGGCAAGTATGGAAAAAGCAGCGCTAGCGGATGAAAACGTGCAAAAGTTTATTGCAGATAATAGCATTCGCAAAGTCATTGTCGTGCCCGGAAAATTGGTGAACATCGTTGCGAATTAATCGAGCCTGGATAAACAAGCTTAAGCGGTCTTGCATGCAAAAACGCTTAAGCGGCTCTTTTTCAATTACCGCACTTTTACTCAGTGCAGTATTGCTTGCGTCCTGTGGTTTTCAATTACGTTCTTACGGTGAAAGCACCTCGAATATCAAAGAGCTCTCTTTAGATTGCCCGAGCACGAGTTCATGGGAGCTTTGTCACCATTTAAAGCAAACCTTGCTGTTAAACAACATTCAAATCACAGACAAGGCCTCGTTGATTCTAACCATCAGCCCAATGATACAGGAGTCACGCGTATTATCACTCCAGGCAAATGCTTCAGCGGCTGAACTCGGGCTGAGTTCAAGAGTCACTTATAGTCTGGTTTCTGCTCTAGAAGATGAGATCAAACATCAGCAAAGCGTCAATACCAACAACAGTTATCGTCATGAATCTGCTGCTCTACTCGCAAAAGATCGCGAACGTGATGAATTGCAAATGCAATTAAGCCAGCAGCTCGCTGAAGAAATAGTCAGACAGATAGCGGTATTGAATCCAGACAACTGGATTAGTTCGGAAAAATCTGATGTCGATAACAACGCTAACAAACAAATCATGGAGCAATAAGTCATGCGTCTTAGAGCCAATCAATTAGACGCTGAACTTAAAAAAACCTTATTGCCCATTTATTTTGTTACCGGTGATGAGCCCTTATTAGTTCAAGAAGCATTAGACAATATTCGATTAGCCTGCAAACAGCACGGCTTTGATGAACGCAAAATTTTGGATGTTGATCGAAAATTCGACTGGCCAACACTGGTTGAAGAATCCAATACCCTTTCCTTATTTGCTGAGAAAATTTTAACGGAACTTCGTTTGGGCGGCTCAAAACCGGGGGTTCCTGGCGGCAAAGCTATTCAGGCTTATTGTAAAGATTTACCTGATGACAGAATCCTGATTATTAGCGCAAACAAAGTGGATGCCGCCACGCTTAAAACAAAATGGTGTTCTGAAATTGACCGTGTCGGTGCCATCATTCAAATTTGGCCGATTTCATTGAATGAAATGCCCCAATGGTTAGGTCAACGTTCGCGTAAGTTAGGCTTAAAGATCGAAATGGAAGCCATACATTTATTAGCTGACCGTTTAGAAGGTAATTTACTTGCCGCACAGCAAGAGCTTGAAAAACTCAGACTGCTTTATCCTGATTCAAGCGAAGAAATTGATGCCGAGAAAGTGCTTCAGAGCGTTTCAGACGCATCAAAATATGACATTTTCAACCTAACCGATGCCTGCCTAAATGGTGAGCCAAGACTTGCTGCGAAAATCATCAACAGTCTTAAATTAGAAGGCTTAGAGGTGACGATTGCGCTTTGGGCTTTAAGTAAAGAAATACGCTTACTCTCCTCTCTCGTTAGAGCAAACCTTAAGGGCATGAATCTGCACAGTGTGTTCAAAGAACAACGCGTCATTCAGAAACGCCAACCTCAACTAAGCCAAGCGGCAAAGCGCTTAAGCTTAACGCGACTTCAACAGTTGCTCGACCAATGTAAACTTGTGGATGATCTGATTAAAGGCGCACAAAAAGGCATTGATCCATGGGATGTGCTCAATGATATTGCTTTTGGCATTGCGGGAGTTGTCCTTCCAAGCTTCGAACACTAAATCGTCTTCTATACATCGTTTTGTATTTCGAAAAGCTACATCTCGTTAGCTGACATTGAATTTTGTATGTTTTAGTTTCTCCCTAGCGCTTAAATATTGAACAATCACTATACTATGCTAGGGTCAAATTACAGCGAAACTTTTTCACTCACTCCTTGCCGCTGACGTTTATGACAGAGGTAATAACATGCAGCTCCAAGCCAAAACTTTATATTGCAGGCCGATTTCTTTCATACTCCAAGGCCTCTTTTTCAAAATTATAATCAGTATATTTCTTATCTTTTCAATGGTTGTTCATGCCGATTATAAACAGATAATTGACAAAGATTTCTGGAATAAGGCTTATCCCATGGGTGGTAAAACCTTTTACTGTGATGCAGCCTTTGACAAACCTAGCCCGATATTAACCGTCAGCCACATTTATCCGACCTCGTTTATTACTAAGGAACTCGGATGCAGAAGTGAGCGTTCTTGTCTTCGTTCTAACCCGAAGTATGAGGAAATAATTTCGGATCTTCATAACATGGTGCCGGTAAATTCTTTTTATCATTTTAAATTGAAAGACTCTCTTTTCGGCGTTTTGGAAGCCTCGAATGAAGCGAATGAATGCGGCATCAAAAAACGCTACAACATCATTGAGCCACCCGATAGAATTAAAGGTGATATCGCTCGAATACATTTTTATATGCACAAGCAATATGACTTACCCTT
>JBFJZQ010000153.1:0-7616 GCA_041622015.1 Oleiphilaceae bacterium | reverse complement strand
TCACTGTGGGTCGGCGGGCGCCTCTACAGCCGGACAGAGGAGAACAACAAATTTTTCCTTGAGCGCATATCTTACCAGTTAAAAACCAAAAACTTATTGGATGATAAAAACCTGTCTGTCAGTTTTGTCAAAAAAGGTGTATTACTCGACCTGGGTGGCATCGCCAAAGGCTATGCGGTGGATCAAGGTGTTGCGATTTTAAAACGTCATGCTGTGGTTTCGGCCCATTTAAGTGCAGGGGGGGATATGCGCTTGCTGGGCGATAAACAAGGAAAGCCATGGATTATTGGCATCAAGAATCCAAGAGATCATTCAAAGCACTCCATTGTGCTGCCTCTAAGTAATACTGCCGTTTCGACTTCGGGTGATTATGAGCGTTTTTTTATGGATGAAAGTGGTGAACGGGTTCATCATATTTTATCGCCTAAAACAGGTAAGCCCGTTAAGGGAATGATGAGTGTCACTGTGTTAGCCAACGATGCAATTACAAGTGACGGCTTATCTACAGCGGTTTTTGTTCTGGGCCTTGTTGAAGGTATGGCACTAATAAACCGCTTAAACGGCATAGATGCTATTTTGATTGATGAGCATGGTAAGGTGCATTATTCAGAAGGTCTACTGCGGCCAGATGTTCATTAAATCAAGCCACCCTTCGACGGGCTCAGGGACCGGAAACTTCGGCACAGTGAGCTACCTGCTCTGAGCATGCCGAAGTGTCTAAATGCTTGGATTGAGCCTCGTCAAAATGCCTGTATTGAGCTTCGCCGAAATGCCTGTATTGAGCCCTTCGAAATGCCATTGATGGAACTCAGCGTTTGTTTTGAACACCCTTCGACGGTACGCAGGGAATAGTTATTTACCAAAGTAAGACTTAAGTCGTTGGTGGAATCGTTCCATTAACAATGGGGGCTAAGCCAATTAAGGTATCGCGCATAGTATTATTACCAAGACCTTGTTTCGGGAAATAAGCTTCCTCTGCAAACAAGTTTTGCTCACCGTGCAGCGCCATATAATTTAATAGCACTGTCTGGACCAATAAATTCACATTATTCGCCGCCGGGGAAGAAGAGGTTTCGACAGAGGCATCGGTGCGCATATAGCCGACTTGATTGCGAAGTGCGCTAGGCCGGCCATTTGGATCGTAAACTAAGTAAAATGCTGAAGCAGTTGATTGGTTGTCGCCCGTCCAAACGCCTTTACCTCGACCATTGACTGAGTTATCAATCATACCGTTACTGGCGACAGAACCATCTGAGAAAACATAGAGCATTAAGGGTTTGCCAAGCTTTGCGGCATATTCCAAACAAGCGCCCATGCAGCGGCCGGCACGTAAGTCTCTTAACTCACCGGTACTCCTGTCGCCCGTATGGTAGTCAAAGCCCCCCATGGTAATATTGCCTGCACCGGCATAGCCATTGACAATTAACTTCATGACAGAGGCTGTTTTGCGGAATTCTCCGTCGCCATTGAATTCACTGGTGCTGAAAATTCCGGTATCACCGACAATCTTGTCATCTAGCTCCGGGTTTAATGAGCTTGGATTACCAAAGCGGTCTGCTAAATCTGCACTTTTTACATAGCCGCAACGTACAAGATCCTTAATGACCTCGTCTGTTGTAATTTGTGTATTGACTTGATTCATCTTTTTGTCACTGATGCGCTGTATCGATTCCATTACCGCAACGGCATCTTCCTGGCTCAGTAAACCGACTAAATCACCGACATCGACCAGGCCAGTTACATCGCTAGGCCTGTCAATTTTTGTCGGCCGTACTCGGGTATCAATTAAGTCCATCGGTGCCATGGAGTTACCGCCAGAGTCTGAACTGCGTGAGCCAATCAGGCTCAATAACGATCCATCTGCTCCGGCTCTGTAAATCCCATACATCGGGTTGTGTGGATTGTTCCCGGTATCATTTTCGGAGCGGGCAGGGATAACGACGCCATTTATATTGGCGCGGGTTGCAGGTGATGTTTTTTCTAATATACCCCTCAAGAAAGCACTATCAGAGTGAAAGGCTAAGCCTAGTTCTTCATTGATAAAGTCATTGGTCATGCTGTCTGGGTTAGTAGCTTCCGGAATCATTTCTGGAGGCAAACCTAACTTACTGTAACCGGCTGTGCTTAGCATGTCTTTTTGGCCGCCACGGCCTCCTATTAAGACATTCGAGCCCGCTATGTTTGCGCCGCCTGCAAGGTCGAAGCAAATGAAAGGTATTTTTCCGGCACCTTGGACAGAAAAACCACAAGAGCTTTTCAGCGCTTCTAAGTCTGATGAAAGCGCCGCGTGCGCAGAATTCGGGTTAGCGAACAGACTGAAGACTGAGCTGCCAAAGACGCTCGCCGTTCCCGCTACGAATCCCTGAGAAATAAATTCACGACGGGTTTTCGGACGTGCATGATCAGGGTGTTTTAACGGTGCATTGATTTCAAACGTTTGGCGTAAGGTGGGTTTGATAATCATAAGCCTGTTCCTTTAATAATAAATAAATATTCTTAGTGATCGGTCCCTGAGCCCCGTCGAAGGGTCTTCCAGATTAAGCTCAGAGTTTAATCAAATACATTTCGACACTTCGGCGTGCTTAGTGCAGACAGCTCAATGAGCTATGATGTCTCACGCTCCTTGCGCCCCGTGTCGAAGGGTTACTGCACCAAAGTCGTTGCGCTACCTAACACAGCTGCGCAAGTTGCTTTAACTGTCGTGCCTGTGCGTTGAGCGTCACAACTGGTCGTATTGGCGCAGCTCGTTAAGGTATCCATTAAGTTATTTAATTCAGTGATAACATCTGCATCCGCTGGCTGGCTGGTTAAGCTTGAGCCGATGAACTTTGAAAGTAAGGGGTTAATAATTAAATCACGACCTTCTGTATCGAAGGCAGTATTTGCATTTTCATTAAAGTCGAAGCCAGGGAAAAAGCCGCTTCTTAGTGAGGTATTTTCAACTAGTGCGTCACAATATTGTATAGCTAGCTGAGTTATTGCCATTTGATGAGCAGATAAAAAGCCTCCAATGTTTTCTATAGATGGTAATTGCTGCTTCACTTTATCAAAGGTATTTTTTACTTTGGTATCGGTGCTTGCTACGCCTGTCATCACAGACATCGACGCATTGACTTCATCAAAAGTCTTTAGGCCAATCTCGGGTTCTGCGGGGCTATTAGCCGGCGCAGCTGGGCTGGGTGGTACAGCATTCACGATGACGTTTGTGAAAGAGCCAATTTCTTCAAAGCTGAGGAAAAACTCATCTTCACTGCCGCCTTTTTGAAGTGAGATTAATGTACCTAAGCGTGAAATTGGCTGGCCCGTTTCATTAGTATATAGACTATTGTCTAACACCATATCGACGGTTTGAAAGCTTTGTGCGACTTCTGCAATTTTGCCGTTAATCCCTAAACGTAAGCCTTTAAGTGGAATATTATTTAGGCTAGGATTTGCATTCAGGCTAATGAAGTAGGGCTCTGTAAATAAGTAACTAAAGCTATCCATCTGGCTTGCCTGAAAGACAATGAAGTCATCTGCGGTGTTTGGATCATCGCTATCAATCAGGTGAGAAATGCTAAAGAGTAAAAAGAATTTCTCACCCACTCCAACCTCAAAGTTTTGGGTGATTTGTGCTTCGTTAAGGGCGCGGTCATGAATGGCCACCATTCTGATGGTGCCTTGCCATAATGAATTTCCATCTGTTTCATTGCCAAGTACAAAAGCAAAGCTGTTATCCCATTCAGAAAAGTTTCCTGCTTCTGCCGGGTCAACATCACCGGTGAATTGACCATTCACATAAATTTTTCTGCCTTGACCCGGCGCAAAGGTCACAACGACGTGTTGCAAGCTAGCCTGTAAGCGTTCATCGGCATCAGCAGTTGCAAAGACCGCATTTTGATCTGTCGTGCTACTTCTATGCAGTACTTCATAGTTATACAAGCTTTGGCTAAGCGTAAAGTTACGTGATTCACTGGAACCCGAATAGGTAATAATGCGCGCGTCTTCCTGAGATACATTATTGGGTACTACCCAAGTTTCAATTGTATATTCACCCGTTGCCTTAATCCGGTCATGCAGTTTAGCGCTAGCGCTTGTCGAACCCTGGGCTTTGCCATTTCTTAATAATGCATTGGTTTCAGGGTCTGTCATCGCAGGGCCTATTTTAATCCCCCAGCCGCCAACCCATTCAGCATTGCCGCTAAGAGATAAATTTAAAGCAGGCTCAATACCACTGGTGTCGTTGGCAGTAATATTCAGACCATCTTCTCCTTCACCTTCTTTAAATTCATAAAGTGCAATAATGTTGTCTTCAAAACGACCACCGGCATTTGCCACTAGTCCATCGCCAATGAGTGTTAAGGCTTTGCTATTGACTAAGTCTGGGTCAACACTTTCAGTCGTTAAGCCCTCTACAAATGTGCTAATCGCGGCCTCCATTTCAGCAGAGGAGGTGGTGCAATTGCCGTCCCAGCAGTTGTGAAATTCATTGCGTAATCGACCCACCAAACGCGAGCCTGCGGGGACTTCTAAATCAATTCTACTTTTTGCTGCGTTGTAGGCAGTTTCAATATCCGCACTCGCGATATAAGGAGTTTGAATGCCTTCCACATGGCAAGTCTGGCAGTACTTTGACAAGATAGGTTCGTAGATAATGGTATTAAATGCACTGCTATCTTCAGGAAAGGTCTTGGTGGCACCCGGATCTTTAATTTGAGGAGCACGCAATTTAATTTCCGTTGCCGCGCCTGCCGAGTCACCCGCCCAGTTTTCGATATACCGAACAAGAATATCGACACAGGCAGAATCGCTGGTCAACCAGCAATTATGGCCATTTTCGACTTTAGTGATCATACGGGAAGTTGCAGGGTCATTTAGGTTAACGATGGTATTTGCAGCGGTATAAGCTGTATTGA
This sequence comes from Oleiphilaceae bacterium, assembly GCA_041622015.1. GTDB lineage: Bacteria > Pseudomonadota > Gammaproteobacteria > Pseudomonadales > Oleiphilaceae > PZPK01. Next base: position 2,721 of record JBFJZQ010000153.1, on the reverse strand, counting down.
CGTTAGCAAAGTCGGCAAACAAGGGGCTCTGGTTTTCAGTGTCAGAGCTATGGCATTCGACACAACGACCCGGTAGCACAATGTTGTCCCATAAACTTCGTTTGAAGTTTTGCGCATCGTCACTGAAAGCGGCTGGGCCTTTGTAGTCTGAAGAGTTTGCATCAGCTTGGTTGTTATTCTGCTTTGTTAGGTTTTCAGCGCCACTATCGGCACCGCAGGCAGATAAAAAAATACTCAGCGTAATAACCAGTGCATAGGCAAGTCTGAGCTTAACGAATGACTGGGCAGCGTTAAAGTATGCATTTGAAGGAAGGGAAGCTTTACTTGAATTCGTTTTGAATTTCATACTGTTCATGTCCTTACTCTCCCATGCAATAGGTAGCGCTATCAGCAAAGACCTGCTTTAGCTTGTAACCACTTGCTTTGAAATTGCTGGTTATTACCTCAATTCGGTTTCTATCCTGCTCGTCGACAGGGTTTCTTAGGCAGACATTGTTAAATACTTTTTTAACCTGGCAAGAGGCAAAGGCTTCTGAATGGGCGAGCTCTTGAGCCATGGTTTTTGCGCCATTACCTGTGCCAGGAAGCGTGCCGTCCCAACCTAAAAGTTGGTTGCGACCTTGTCGCCAGTTATTGTCCCAGCGGTCGTCTTCGGTGACATAGCCATATTCGAAATTATTCGCGTTAATACGGTATTTCTTTTGCACGCGACTTTGAGTAAAAGTATCGATCATGCCCACATCATTGTAGACCATGCGGCCATTTACCCCCTCGGGGTCGGTATCAACATCGTATTCAAAGTTATAGTAGGCAAAAGCTTGGGTAAGGGGGTCCATGCCATTATGGCAACCAATACAGCTATTCAAGAAAATGCGGCTGTCACCACCTGGGCTGCGCGATACATCTTGGCGAATTCTGTCTGAAGGCAGGCTGGTGTCATTGAGTTGCTCCATGTCATCACATAAATGGTTTAATACCGTAAAGCGGAATAAGGCGCGGTTGGTGCCATCAATCATAAATGCTTGCGCCGCTGCACGAGAGGTCATAACACCTGCTGTGGCTTCGGCAGGTATACCATTACGGGTGGATTGATTCACGAATACCAGGTTATCTTTTAAGCTATAGCCGCCATTTTCCAACTCTTCATAATGATTGTTGTTTTGAATCGAATACCCGCTTAAACCTAAAGATGCATCTGCTTCGTAAAGCACATTGCCGTATAAAACCGTTCTGAAGTCGGCATCATCGCGGACTAAACCAATCACTGTCGCGGTGTAATCATTTAAGGGCACAAACTTTGTCATGGCCTCGTTTGTCCAGGGTGCTGCCAGGTTTTTTAACGTGACGTCGTAAAAAGCTGTATTTTCCATCGCGGTAAAGGCGGCATCTTCTGCATTGCCAGCAAGAATGTCGGCTGCCATGTCATCTAAAACTGCAGGACTAGGTGGAACGCCTGCAATTCTGTCATGCATCCGTTTAGCTTGGTCGCGCTCATCAGCCAGGGATATTGTACTCATGCTAAACAAGCAGCATGCAATAAAAGGGCAGGCTGCCGCTAAGAATCGGTGTGTGTTAGAGACTGGCATATCAAATTCCCTCAGAGAAGCGTCGCTGAAAAAGCTAGACTGAAACTTTCCATATTTAAAGTGTAGTGTAAAAACTCATATTGTTTTTGTGTGGTAGTCCGCAGGATTACATTGGGTAACGCAAGTGGGCTGGAATGTACAGAGGAACAGGACATACTTATGTCATAAATTCCTTGTCTAATGCTCGCATCAAGCTACGCTATATCAAGGGCTTGTAGCTGAATTCGGGTCAGTATGTCGAAAAGGGAGAATCTTGTGAAGTCATACAATATTACAAAATTTTACGATTGGAGTTACTTCATTCCTTCAAAAGACAGACCCTTTAACACTCCCTGTGTGAGCTGGTTCTGCAATGTCCTATCAAAAGCCCCATTAATGCTTAAATTAATTACTTTCAGTTTAGTTTATTTTGCACTTAGTGCTTGTAGTGTTGGTAATAATGGCGATAAAGCAGACCCGGTAGTTGTTGAGCAGCCCATTGCTTTTATTAAACGTCCAATAAGGGATGCAGATGGTGATGTACTTGAAAATGATTTAACAGACCCCGCGCAGTTTCGCCCCGGTGCCGTTTTATACTTAAAAACAAGTGCTAGCCCCAATGCGCCGATTCAGGATATAAGCTCTTCCGCATTTTCTGCCCCTAGTTTCTTAAATGACGATGGCGAGCTCTTATATGATGTCAAAGACCTGCATGTTTCATTTGATGGCACTAAATTATTGTTTTCCATGCGCGCTCCCGAGCTAGAAAACGCCGATGAAGAAGATCAACCTAAATGGAATATTTGGGAATACGATACTATTAGTCGTTCATTAACTAGATTGATTACTTCAAATACCATCGCCGAAGAAGGGCACGATATATCGCCCGCCTATTTGCCTGATGGTCGCATCGTCTTCAGCTCGACGCGTCAGCGTCGCTCAAAAGCGATCTTGTTAGATGAAGGAAAGCCTCAATTCTCGGCTTTAGAGGAAGAACGTAATACTGAAGCCTTCGTTCTGCACACAATCAATGCGATTAGTGGTGAAGATATTCAACAGCTGACCTTTAATCAGAGTCATGACCTTTATCCAACTGTTTTGGAGAATGGCAAAATCTTATTTAGCCGCTGGGATAACGCCGGTCAGACACAAGCTA
>JBFJZQ010000152.1:0-7738 GCA_041622015.1 Oleiphilaceae bacterium | reverse complement strand
TGACCACTCTAATGATACAAGGCACAACATCCGATGCGGGTAAAAGCACGCTCGTTGCTGCTTTGTGTCGTTGTTTGGTTCGTAAAGGTATACATGTCGTTCCGTTTAAACCTCAAAACATGGCGCTGAATAGCGCTGTGACGATTGAAGAGGGTGAAATCGGACGTGCTCAGGCCTTGCAAGCGGTTGCTTGCGGTTTGCAGCCAAGTAACGATATGAACCCGATCTTGTTAAAACCTGAAACCGACATCGGGGCGCAGGTGATTATTCATGGCAAGGTCAAGGGCAATATGTCTGCAACGAGTTACCATGAATATAAAACCCTGGCCATGGATGCGGTTTTGGAGTCTCATACACGGCTTGATAAACGTTATGACGTCATCATGGTCGAGGGGGCGGGCTCGCCGGCTGAGATCAACCTGAGGGATCGTGATATTGCCAATATGGGCTTTGCTGAGGCGGTTGATTGCCCGGTTATTCTGGTCGCAGATATTGACCGCGGCGGGGTGTTTGCTCATTTAGTCGGCACCCTAGCACTTCTTAGTGACACTGAACAGGCACGTATCAAAGGTTTTGTCATCAATCGTTTTCGCGGGGATATTGCACTCCTTCAAGCGGGGCTGGACTGGTTAGAAGCGTATACGGGCAAGCCTGTTTTAGGCGTGTTGCCCTATTTACATGGCCTTCATCTAGATGCTGAAGATGCACTTCCACAAGACCAATCCTCCATTCATAGCCAAAAGTTTACCGTTGTAGTTCCGGTTATTCCTCGCATTAGTAACCATACTGATTTTGATCCATTAAGGGTTCACGCGGATATTAATTTTATTTATGTGAAAATGGATGAGCCTATTCCAGCAGCTGATTTAATTATTCTTCCCGGATCAAAATCCGTGAGGGCAGATTTAGACTTCTTAAAAAACAATCAATGGGAAAAAGCAATTCAACGGCACCTTCGTTTTGGTGGGAAAATTCTGGGGATTTGTGGCGGTTACCAAATGCTGGGACAAGTTGTGCATGACCCTTTAGGTTCAGAGGGTGAGCCAGGTTCAAGTAAAGGCTTTGGGTTACTAACTTTAGAAACCACCTTACATAAAGAAAAGCAGCTATTTAATAGAGAAGGGCGTTTGTTATTCAACAATGAAGTCGTTTCTGGCTATGAAATTCATACAGGTCTTTCAAGTGGTGAAGCGCTTAAACGACCTTTTCTTGATTATGAAGCAGATAATGAAATCTTAACGGATGGTGCAATGAGTGAATGTAGCAACATTGCTGGCACCTATTGGCACGGACTTTTTGAAAAACCAGAAGCCTTGAAGGCTATTTTAGCTTGGGCGGGTTTAGAGTCAGATCAACGCGTCGATTTTGCCGCAATTAGAGAACAACAAATTGACCGTTTAGCAGATGCTGTTGAAGCAAATATGGATATGAATAAAGTTTTTGAATTGCTTGGTTTAGAGGCTCAAAAAAGCGAGTATCTAAAATGAAAAGCTTAATTCTGGGTGGTGTAAAGTCGGGTAAAAGCCGTTATGCCGAAAACTGTGTTCAAGAATTTCTTTCGGATAATCATCTTTCAGGTAAGTCTGTCTGTTTAATTGCGACAGCGGAGGCGCTAGATGAATCCATGCAAAACCGTATTCAAAGGCATAAACAACAACGCCCTGAGAATTGGGCTCTTATTGAAGAGCCTGTAAGCTTGGCTAAAGCCATGATTCAAGCGCAAAATTACTCGCGTGTTATCTTGATAGATTGCCTCACGCTCTGGCTCACCAATCTGCTTATGCTGGACGATGAAGCAAAGCTTAGCCATGAAATAGAACAATTTTTACATGCAGTGTCTAAGTGCAGCGTTGAGTTGTTTATTGTCTCGAATGAAACCAATATGGGCATTATGCCAATGGGGGAGCTCACCAGAGAATATTGTGACAAAGCCGGTTCACTGCATCAATTACTTGCTCAAGCATGTGACCGAGTTAGCTTAGTCGTCGCAGGTTTGCCGCTTGCCCTTAAATCGCCGATAAAAAGTGAATAGCCTTGTGACTGAGAATAGCTTGCTTCAAGTTTCAAATCTCTCTTGGTCTGCTGAGCAGAACAACATACTTAAGGATATTAGCTTTGAGATCACAAAAGGCAGCTTTGTTGGGCTAATTGGCCCGAATGGTGCGGGTAAGTCGAGTTTAATGCGCTGTATTTACCGCGTGAATGCGCCGGATCAGGGCACTGTTTTATTTGAAGGGAAGGATGTATGGCAAGTAAGTGCTAATGCCAATGCCCGTAATATGGCGGTGATTCTTCAAGAGCAAAGTGAGCACTTAGGTTTGTCGGTTTATGAGGTTGTTGCCCTAGGTTTAACGCCGCATAAAAAGCTTTTCGAATGGGATTCACCAGAAGACAAGCTGCGTATTCACACTGTATTGCTCGAGAATGATCTGCTCAATCTGTCTTCGCGTTTGTTTTCATGTTTGTCAGGTGGTGAGAAACAGCGGGTCATGCTGGCGAGAGCGATGCTGCAAAACCCGAAATTATTAATTATGGATGAACCGACTAATCACCTTGATGTGCATTATCAAGTTGAAGTATTGCAGAAGGTTAAAAAACTAGACATCACCGTGTTGGCTTCTTTTCATGATCTAAACTTGGCAGCAGCGTTTTGTGATCAAATTCTGGTTCTCGATCAAGGCACCTTATGCGCTATTGGTAAACCTGAAGACGTTCTTACGGAACAGCTTTTAAAACAGGTCTTTAACTCGAAAGCCTTTGTCGATCGGCATCCTATTCATCTGCACCCTCGAATTACCTATGCCTATCATGATGAAGACTGAATCTTCCATGAAAAACTATCGTTATGTGATCTATTGCTTGATAGCATTCATGAGCATATTTTTCTCATTGGGCTTTGGCGCAATTGATATTCGTTTTGTTGAACTGTCAGCGTGGCTTTCATCTTACATCGGTTTTGAATCTACCATTGATGCCATTCATATGCGCATCATCGAAGAGCTTCGTCTCCCGAGAATGATTTTGGCCTTCTTAACAGGTGCGGGTCTGTCTTTATCTGGTGCCGTATTGCAAATGGTGACACGTAACCCCTTAGCCGACCCCTATTTATTTGGTATATCTTCTGGCGCATCTTTTGGCGCGGTTTTAGTGATAGCGACTTTATCGGGTTCTAGTGCTTTTCTGGTTGAATACGGTCTTCTCCAGTTAGGTATTACCGGTGGTGCTTTTGTTGGTAGCACTTTGTCAGTTGTTTTGGTTCTAGCATTTGCAGGCAATGGCTTACAAATAGAACGAATGCTTCTGGCGGGCGTTGCGGTTTCTTTTATGTTTGCCTCCGCTACGAGTTTGGTGCTTTACCATATTGATGCTCAAGCTGTTGCCACCTTGTTATTTTGGACGATGGGCAGTTTTACGCGAGCCAATTGGGATAACCTCTTTTTACCTATCATCATCGTAATGGCATGCTTAGCAATATTTCTTGGCTTTTCTCGGCAAATGAGAACGGCCTTGGCGGGGGATGAGAGTGCCCGCGCTTTGGGTGTGGATATTCATAAGCTAAGAATAAATATGCTTTTGCTAAGCTCTTTGATGACTGCAACTTTGGTCGCCAATACCGGTGGGATTGGTTTTATTGGCTTGATGATACCGCATATCGTACGTCGTGTTTTTCATCAATATCAGCGTTATTTCTTATGGTCATGTACGATTTTTGGTGGCTGTTTTATGGTATGGATCGACGTACTAGCAAGGACATTAATGGAAGAAAGTGAATTGCCAATAGGTGTTATTACAGCTGCCATTGGTAGTATTTTCTTTTTACTTGTTTTAAAGCACAGACGGGGTCAGTGATGAGTGTTGCGCTTTATAGATTCGTATTTTTCGTTTTAGTATTTATTCAATCCGTAACTAATGCATCTGAGTTTAAAGATCAAAGAATTGTTGCCTTGTCTCCTCATTCTGTGGAGTTGCTTTTCTTGTTGGGTGTAGGCGAGCGTATCGTCGCGACAACCAGCTTTGCAGATTACCCTGAAGCGGCAAAAAGTATCCCGGTAGTCGGTGGTTATAACGGTATTCAAATTGAAAAAGTCTTAAGCTTGAAGCCCGATCTTGTGATTGCTTGGGAAGGCGGTAATAAACGGGATGATATTACTCAACTCGAACGCTTAGGGATTAATGTCTATAGAAGTAATACGACCTCTTTAAGTGAAATTGCAGATGAAATTGTCAGGCTAGGTAAGTTAGTTGGTGAGCCTGATAGGGCAAAACAAGAATCTGAGAATTATTTGAATGGATTGTCAGATTTAAAAAGTCGCTATGCAGATAAAAAGCCAGTGCGTTTTTTCTACCAACTTTGGAGTGAGCCCCTCAGAGCAATGGCGGCTAAAAGCTGGATTAATGAGATGCTGACGGGCTGCGGTGGTCAAAATATTTTTGATGCCTCAGTTGGTGATTATCCTCAAGTGAGCATTGAAAACATTCTATCCGAGCAACCTGAAATAATAATTATTCCTTCACATCATGGTCGTGGTTTGGGGGAAGATGAATTTTGGCAAAAGTGGCCTGAAGTACCTGCCGTAAAAAATAACAGAATTGTGTATGTTAACGGTGACCTGTTACACCGTTTTTCAGTAAGAACCCTTGAAGGCATGAAAGTTGTGTGTGCGCACCTTGAGCAAGTTCGTCACGTTCAATAAAACTCACTATTACCGATTTGATTTTTAGATTAGGAAAATATAATGACTGAACAAGATAAAAATGAATCACATAAGAAAAAAATGCAAAAGCAAAAAGAAAAGGTGGATGCACATATTGCAGAAGCGAATATTGAAAAAGGTGTACTGATCCTTCTAACCGGTAACGGCAAAGGAAAAAGTAGCTCCGCGTTTGGTATGGTTCTGAGAGCGATGGGTTATGGCCATAAAGTGGGTGTAGTTCAGTTTATTAAGGGTCAGCAACTTTCAGGTGAAGAAATCTTCTTAAAAGAAAAGTTACCGGAAGTCGAGTTTTATCAGATGGGTACCGGCTTTACTTGGAATACTCAAGATCGTACTTCCGATATTGAAGCTGCTGAACGAACCTGGGCTGTTGCCGAGAAAATGTTAAAGGATGAGTCGCTTCAGTTAGTTGTGTTAGACGAGCTAACATATATGCTGGCCTATACTTATTTAGATGAAGAACGGGTGCTGTCTGCCTTGAAAGATCGACCTTATGAGCAAAGTGTTATTGTTACGGGTCGTGGGGGCGGTGCTCAGCTAAAAGAAATTGCAGATACCGTTTCAGAAGTGAAAGAAATTAAGCATGCTTATAAGTCTGGTATTAAAGCGCGCCAAGGCGTTGATTACTAGCCGCTAAGTATTACTGAGCTAAGGTGAGTATAAGCTGGATGCAAGCTTATGCTCTGATAAATAGCGCAGTATCGTTTTCAGGCATCTGTAATTCACAAGAATATTCTTGGGCAATAAACTTAAGAGTCTGATCTGCAAAGAACGTGATGTGGGTCGGGTCCTTAATGTAATGCCAGTTTTCAAAAGGAGTATTAGGTAGGCGTTTCGTCATGATGCCTAATACAAACCTGTCTTTGCCAAGCTGAAATAGTTTATTTATGATTTCTTTAGGTTGGCTAAGATGTTCCCATACTTCAGTTGATGTAATGAAATCATATTTTTTATTTAGAACGCTAAACTCATTCGCATAGTAAATATCGTAGTTAGAAACATTATATCCCATCTCATTAAGCATGATCGATAAGGTCGGGCCGGGTCCTGATCCAAAATCTAAGCCATTGGCAGCAGCAGAAAAATTGTATTGATTTAGATTCGATATTAATGGCGCCACAAGCTTGTTTAAGAAGCCTCGGTATCCAGAGTCATTAGGGTTATTACGGTGCTGATCGTATATGGCTTTTTCTTCACATGGCTTGAGATGGAATTTAGCGGGTACAAACACTAAGGCGCACACTGAACATTTTAAGAAGTCTCTATCGCTGTTTTGATAGTGAAGTGTTGTTTGCTTGTTAGAACACAAAGGGCAGGGTGTTAAAGGCATTTTGAAGAATTAATCTCATAAACTTACTTAGTATAGTTTATGAGATTATAAAACATTAAGCTTTGCCAATACGATGACTGTTATTAAATGATTGTGCTTTTCCTTGCTGGCCATATAAATTTGGTGTTTTATTTTGACCGCGAATAATAGACATTAATTTTGTAACGCGCTGGCGTGACTGGGAAATGATGCTGCCATTGACTGCGTTTTGTTGTTGGCATTCATGAAGTTGTTTGCGTGAGTCTTCCCAAAGCGCCATTAATTCTTGGTCGTTTAAAGTGGAAAGCTTTTCTTCAACTTGGCCAGGACGAATGCCTAAGCCAGAACTAGACATCAATTTGGCTTTTTGTTTTGCACGTGATTCTAGTTGAGCAACCGTTCTTGATTTAACATCAGCTAATTGATTTATTTTCTGGGTATTACGAGTTGTTAAGGTGATTTTTTCTTGTTCAAGAAGTGACTTCAAAGAGGTTAAATCAACAATGTCTTGCTTGAGAAGTATTTTAAGTTCGTCAGTAAATTGATTCATAAGTAAGCCCTAGAATAGAAAGTATCTATTCTAGGTTTAGCATTTTCTGTGCCAGATTAGCTGAGTCGGGTTGATATTCACCACGATCTATACGCGCTTTAATTTCATCAACACGTGCTTGGTTTATATCTGGAAGAGATTTAAGTTCTGCTTCAATTTTAGATAAATTCTGAGCCGATGAGCTCAGGCTTACGCTAACTTTAGACGAAGCATTTTGTTCAGCAGGCTGACTTGAGGATGATGCCGCGTTAGAAGTATCCGTATTCTTACTCGAAATCTGGCGCTTCTGACCATCTGAACGGTTTGGATTGAAACCATTGATATCAATATTCATTGTTTAAATCATCCTATAAAAGTTCTTATGCTCTCTGTATCGGCCGATAATTATATTGCTTTAGTGTTATTTGCAAAAAAAATTGAAAATAATAAGCTCTTGAGCAAGTCTAAAGTGTAACACTAACAAGGCCAGATTCTGAAACACGCGCTTTAACTATTCTGTCAGATTGATTGTTTTTGACGCTTATTTGCTGGCCTAGTTCACCATCCTGCATTGCGGTGCCGCGCATCTTGATCATAATGCCTTGAGTACTGGCCATAATCACCACATCGTCCCCCCGTTTGATAAGTTTAGGTGCCTGCAATAAGTTTGCTTGAATGACTGAACCATGACGAATCGATCTTTTTGCTATCATGCCAACGACATCGTCAATAGTCGTAAAACTTGCATAATAGTGTTGATTAATTGCTTCTTCTTTCACTTCAAGATCTTGTCTTTGGATAGTGTGGGCCCTAGGTAGCGTACTTGCAGCATACACAACTCTGCCATATACATTAAACTTTGTGGTGATATATATTTTCCAAGGGGTCTCATCCTTACATTCAGCAAGTACTGTAAGGTTAGCTTGTTTCAATGGTGAGCGATTAAGGGAAAAATCTAAAGGTAAAGAACACGATTTTTTATTAAAGCGCGGGTCGATATTGCCGATATCGAAGTCAGAGCGGAAACCCTTTTCCGCTATGCCTTTTTGTTCTGATAGTAAAAAAGCATGCAACTGAGTGCTTAAATTGTACTTAGAAGTGGTCGAAAAACAGCTTGAAGAAATAAAAAGCAAGATGAAGATGAATATTTGCCTACTAATTTTCATTTTATGTCCTATGCTTTTG
>JBFJZQ010000151.1:0-7747 GCA_041622015.1 Oleiphilaceae bacterium | reverse complement strand
ATTAAACTCGGCTGTCCCAGAAGGGCTTACGACAATATATTTTGCTAAGGCGTAATTCAAAATAGCAGATAAGAAAAATGAACTAGCTAGAATATAGGTGGCAGTGGTCAGTGTTTTATCGAACTCGGTTTTGTTATTGGATTTTTCAAGCGCCTCATCAACCTTATCAATTTGAAGGATCTTATCATTATAAATAAAGGTTTTGACTAAAGGATAAGGTGTTTTTAGAGAGAGTATTGTCCCTATTGCTATGACTAAAGGTATGCTTGCTTCTTTTATCGCAATATACTTCGCGTCAAGTTCCAAAAGGCCGATTCCGCTAGTAAGTAAAATACTGATAAAGCCTAAAGCAGGAATAAAACCGAATTTTTTCTCTTTTACAAATTGGTGAATACCAAATAGCAAGGGAAATGATAAGCCCAATATTAGTGCGTAAACTGGGCCTAGTCGGTCATCTCCACTCATATATTTTAAAACGACTGTGGGCAAAATGACGCAGACAATTAACTCAAGTAATAAATGACTTGTTTGAGGCTTTTGGGGCGTTTTTTTCGGTTCTAAGGATAACTCTGAAGTTTCTGACATAATATAGCCGCTGTTGTATATTTTAACTGAGTGGCCGATTATATGTTTAAATGCACTAGGTTCAAAATTCCTTGGCCTTAAAATTAATTTAAATAAGAAAAAGTTGATGATTCACTCAAAAATTGACCTTCATTGCCATAGTTCTTGTTCAGATGGCTCGCTTAGTCCTGAAGACTTACTTGCTCGGGCATCGGAAAAAGGTGTTCGATGTTTGGCCTTGACTGACCACGATACGATAGCGGGCCAACAAAGCGCCATCGATGCGGCGATGCAATACAATATAAATATGGTGACGGGCATCGAACTGTCTTGTGTTTGGTCAAATTATACGATTCATGTCTTGGGTTTAAATTTTTCATTAGAAAACGGTGTGATGGCAGACGTTGAGAAGCGCCAAACGTCTGCGCGTATGGAGCGAGCACAGATTATTGCGGATAAACTTCATAAAAAAGGTTTACCTAATATATATGATGAAGCGTGTTTGAAAAGTAAAACGGGCATTCCTGGTAGGCCGCACTTTGCAGAGGTCTTGCTCGAAAAAGAGCTTGTTTCATCAATGGGGGAGGCATTTAAAAAATACTTGGGTGCCGGTAAACCAGGTGATATGAAAGGTTTGTGGCCGGATCTAGAAACTGTAACTGAGTGGATTCACTCAGCGAAAGGGACCGCTGTTATAGCGCATCCACGTAAATATGATATGACCTTGACCAAGCTTCGAAACATGCTTGGGCTTTTTCAGGAGTGCGGTGGAGAAGCTATAGAAGTGGTGACTTCCGGGCAAAAACAGGGTGAAATCGGTATGTTGAGTGATGTATGCCAAAGAATGAACTTAAAAGGCTCTGTAGGAAGTGATTTTCATTCCCCAAGTTATGCGTGGGCGGAATTAGGTCGAGTGCCTAGGCTGCCTGTCAGTGTTGAACCGGTTTGGTCGGAATGGGGCTTGGAGTTAAGTTTTCTTGAGTAAGATTTATATTTAAACATTAACAGTAGCTCGAAATACTGTTTGAAAAAGGAATTAAGTATGGAAATGTTGTATTGGCATTGGATTATTTTAGGGATATTTCTGATTCTGTTTGAACTCATTATTCCGTCTTTTACGGCAATGTGGTTTGGTCTTGCGGCAGTAGTGGTGGGTGCTGTTTTATGGTTTGAGCCTGAGTTGGCTGGCAGTTATCAAGTTTTAATGTGGGCGGCGTTATCAGGCGTGTTAACGTTTTTTTGGTTTCGTGTATTTAAACCCAAGAAGAGAAGCCATCATGTACTGAAGGCTGAGGTAGAAGGTGAGCTGGGCTTGGTGGCTTCGTCTGCGTCAGGATCTCGTCCTGGAATTGTCCGATTTTCTACTCCCTTACTAGGTGAGGACGAATGGCCTTTTCGAAGCGATGATGCACTGGAAGTAGGTCAGCAGATAAAAGTTATAGATGTAGAAAGTAATATTCTTATTGTCGCTAAGCGCGCTTAGTTGCTATTTTAAAAACCAGAAGGAAGAAAAACATGAATGCAGGAATGTACGTTGCTATAGCAATATTTGTGCTGTTACTTGTCACTGTTGCTCAAGGGGTACGCTTAGTACCTCAGGGCTATCAATGGGTTGTTCAGCGTTTTGGGAAGTATCAACGTACGCTTAAGCCGGGTTTAAATATTATCGTACCGTATTTTGACCAAGTGGCGTATCGTTTAACGACCAAACAAATTGTATTAAATGTTCCCTCGCAAGAAGTTATTACCAAAGATAATGCCATCATTATCACAAGCGCTGTTGCCTATATTTCGATTATGGATCCTCAGAAAGCGGTTTATGGTGTTGATGACTACAATATTGCGATCCAAACCAAGGTTCAAACAACCTTGCGTTCTATTATTGGCGAGATGGATTTGGATAACGCTTTAAGTTCAAGAGATCAGATTAAAACCAAATTGACAGATACCATTGCTTTAGAGATTGAAGAGTGGGGTATTAGCTTACGTTCAGTCGAAATTCAGGATATCAATCCTTCAGATACCATGCAGCGTGCGATGGAAGAGCAAGCGTCAGCTGAACGAGCAAGGCGTGCGACTGTCACCAAAGCAGAAGGCTCGCGAGAAGCGCAAATATTAGAGGCTACAGGACTTAAGCAAGCGCAAATACTCGAAGCTCAAGGTAGAAAAGAGGCGGCAGAGCAAGACGCAATGGCTGAAATAATGCTCGCTGAAGCACGGCAAAAGGCTATTCAAATGGTGGCAGAGCCATTAGGTGATAAAAATATGGCGGTGGTGTATCTCTTGGGTGAGAAATACATTGCGACATTGTCGGAGTTAGCCGCTTCAGATAATAGTAAATCGATCATACTTCCAGCAGACTTACCAAATGCTATTAAAGGTATGATCGGAAAGATATAGAAAGATTGTTATTTAAAGCTTCAGAATGTCGATACCTTCATTCTGAAGCATTTCAATAAGTCTAATAAGGGGGAGTCCGATTAAGCTGTTAGGGTCGTCCCCTCTAATATGTTCAAATAATGCAATGCCCAAGCCTTCCATCTTAAAGCCGCCAGCGCAATTCAATGCAGGCTCTCGATCGATATAGTTCATAATCTGTTTATCAGTGAGTGTTCGAAATTTTGTTTCATAGTATTCAATACTAGACTGGCTATGCAGCGTCTTTGAATTTAGTAAGCAAAGACCGGTATAGAACTTAACGGTTTTTCCTTGGCAAAGTTTGAGCTGTTTAAGACATGCTTCTTTTGTAATGGGTTTTGTTAATTGAGTGTCTTGATTGTTAATGTTTATGCAAGCGACTTGATCAGAGCCGATAATAAGATGGTCAGGATATTTTCTGGATAGTTTGATTGCTTTTTCTTTTGCTAAGCGCTCAGCCATCTTGTTCAGTGTTTCATTTTCAAGTCGACTTTCATCAATATCAGGAGAGTCAAAAATGAAATTTTGAATCAGTTTGCTAAGAAGTTCTCTGCGATAAGTGCTGGAAGAGGCAAGTACTATATTTACCTTACCGCTATTTGCTAAATGGGTGGTTATGATCGTCATTATCTTTGTCGGTTATATTATTAATGGATTGGTTTAAAATACGCTATTTTGTAATTGTGACGAATGCGTGCAATCAAAGCTAAAAATACACGGATTTTCTTTGACAACATGGGGCTAGATCACTAGAATTGCGCGCTTATGTCTGACCATACTCTACCCAAAACGCTTGACCCCTTTAAATACGCGGATCAGAACAAGATTCTCGAAGGTGAGGTTGCGCTACACTTGATGCCAAGGCTAGCAGAAATGCTAGTGGATACCAATGGTAGAGTGAAGGTAGAACTCGAGTTTGACAGGGATCCGCAGCGTTTGCGTATTCTAAAAGGCGCATTAAATACTACCGTGAATTTAGTGTGTCAGCGTTGTTTGCATCCAGTTGCAAAAGAAATTGAGTCTAAGTTTACGCTTGGTATTGTCTATAATGATGAGCAAGCTCAAAACCTACCGCGTGTTTATGAACCTTTATTAGTAGAGGATGAAAAACTCGTTTTACTGGATGTGGTAGAAGAAGAATTGATCCTCAGCTTACCGATGTTTGCGTATCATGCTCAATGTGATACGGAAGAATACGATAAAGCAGATGAATCAGAGGCTGCTTTAGAAGAGTTAGAAGAAAAGAAACCTAACCCTTTTGAAGTGTTATCTGGATTAAAGATTAAAAAGTGACAAATTAATCGTTTAAGGTTAATTGACTGAATTGATATACCTTTGGGAGAACAAAGATGGCTGTTCAAAAAAGTAAGAAAACTCGTTCAAGACGTGGCATGCGCCGTTCACATGACGCTTTGACAGCGGCAACCTTATCTGTTGATTCTACAACGGGTGAAAAGCATTTACGTCACCATGTTTCTGCTGACGGTTTCTACCGTGGCAAGAAAGTCATCGAGACAGCTGAAGACTAAAAATGTCAGCGGGTATCACCATTGCTATTGATGCAATGAGTGGAGACGACGGTCCTGAGATTGTTGTTCCTGCTGCCTTGGCATATCTTCTAAGAAAGTCGCAAGAACGTCTTTTATCGCTAGATAATTCGACTGATGCGGATAAAACCTTCAATATTATTTTGGTCGGAGACCGGGATAGATTGGAGGTTTTGTTGTTTAATCAGAATAAGTCAGATTCAAATTTACCTTCCGATTTTTCTGCTACATCCAATTTACCATCCAATCTGTCCATTGTTCATGCTGCGAATGTCGTTGAAATGGATGATCGACCCTCAACAGTCTTGCGCCAAAAACGTGATTCCTCAATGGCTGTCGCTTTACAGCTTGTGAAAGAGGGCAAAGCAGATGCTTGTGTCAGTGCTGGAAACACCGGTGCGCTAATGATTCTCGGTCGCGCTATCTTAGGTACTTATCATGGGATAGATCGCCCAGCTATTACTAAGATGTTTCCTTCTCAAGGTGGTGGAACCTTTGTTCTTGATTTGGGCGCCAATGTCGATAGTTCTGCTGAGCACTTGTTACAGTTTGCAATTATGGGCCAGCTGTTAGCAAAAATTATAAAAGGCGTTGAAAGCCCAAAAGTCGCGTTGTTAAATGTCGGCGGTGAAAGTATCAAGGGGAATGAGCAAGTTCGTCTAGCGGCATCCTTGATACAAGATAGTGAACTTGTAAATTATGTTGGCTTTGCCGAAGGTGGTGATATTTTTAGAAGCAAAGCTGACGTAATAGTCTGTGATGGTTTTGCGGGTAATGTGGCTTTAAAAAGTGCTGAAGGTGCCGCAAAAATATTGCTTCAGGAAATTAAAGACTTCTTTCAGGCATCCTGGTATCGAAAATTAATCGGTTTCTTGTTATTGCCTTTATTGAAGAAACATTTAAAACAGTTAGACCCAGATACGCATAATGGCGCCATTTTTCTTGGTTTGCAGGGGGTCTTGGTAAAAAGTCATGGCCATGCAACGACACAATCATTTGAGCATGCGATAGACCTGGCGGTGAAAGAGGCTGAAGTCAATCTTCCTGAAATGATTAATAAACAGCTCGAATCGCTTATATTTTAAAAGTTTTTAGTAAGGTGTTTGAAAATGAAAACAGTGTTTATGTTTCCAGGTCAAGGTTCACAATCTATTGGTATGATGTCTGAGTTATTGGCGGAGTCTGAGCTTGCCCGTCAAGTTTTTTTAGATGCTTCTGAGGCAATTGGTCATGACTTGACGAAAATTGCCGCAGAAGGTCCTGAATCCTTAATTAATCAAACTGAAATTACTCAACCCATTGTCTTAACGGCAAGTGTTGCTATGTGGGAAGTTTGGAAGCAAAACAATGCTTTTGTGCCTGATTATGTCTGTGGGCACAGTTTAGGTGAATATACGGCTTTAGTGGCCAGTGGCGTGATCACTTTAAAAGAAGCTGTACGACTTGTGCATATTCGTGGGAAGTTAATGCAGACTGCCGTTCCTGAGGGGGAAGGTGGCATGGCTGCGTTGTTGGGCTTATCAGATGAATTAACTTCTCAAGCATGTGAAGAGGCTTCTCAGGGAGAGGTCGTGGCGCCGGCTAATTATAATTCACCAGGGCAGGTTGTTATATCCGGTGCTACAGATGCGCTAGAAAGAGCAATTGTTCTTGCTAAAGAGAAGGGGGCGAAGCGTGCAGCGAAGCTTCCGGTGAGTGTGCCTTGTCATTGTGATCTACTTAAGCCTGCAGGCGATGCTCTAGCGAAAGAGATGAATAGTATTCAATTTAAAGAGCCTGTTATTCCTATTATGCAGAATGTTAATGCTTGTTTAGCTCAAGATCTTGAGTCGTTGAAAGCTAACCTCTTGTCCCATCTTTATAGCCCTGTTTTATGGTCTCAATCCATTAAGAAATTAGTAGAACATGATGCAGGTATTTTTATAGAGTGCGGTCCCGGAAAGGTCTTAGCGGGTCTGAATAAGCGCATCGATAAAAATATTAGTACATTTGCTATGAACAATACAGAAACGATGAAAACGGTAATCTTAGAGCTTGAAGCTTAATCCACTTCATTGATTTAAATAATCCACATGAAAGAGCGCAGCATGATTCGAGAAAAAAAAGTCGCATTAGTGACAGGGGCAAGTAGAGGGATAGGACAAGCCATTGCTAAGGAGTTAGCACTTGATGAATCTTTGACAGTGATTGGTACTGCAACCACCGAAGATGGTGCGTCTTCAATTTCTCATTATTTCTCTAAATGGGGGATGGATGGTGATGGTATAAAAATGGATGTATCTGATCCAGAATCTGTTGAAGAAGGCATCAAACAGGTCACTCAGGCGTATGGACCACCTTTAATTGTTGTGAACAATGCTGGGATAACCCGGGATGGTTTACTACTTAGAATGAAAGAAGATGATTGGGAATCGGTCATTAATACTAATTTAAGTTCAATCTATCGTGTTTCAAAAGCCGCTTTAAGAGGCATGACCAAAGCGCGTTGGGGCAGGATTATTAATGTCAGTTCTGTTGTTGCTCAAATGGGCAATGCAGGGCAGGCAAATTACTGTGCTGCGAAAGCGGGTATCGAAGGTTTTAGTCGATCACTAGCGAAAGAGATTAGCGGGCGTGGTATAACGGTGAATTGTGTCGCCCCCGGTTTTATTGAAACAAGTATGACGGAAGAATTGCCGGATTCCGTTAAAGCCGCTATGTTATCAACGATACCAATGCAGCGCTTAGGGCAGCCAGAAGAAGTGGCTTCGGTGGTGAAATTTTTGGCTTCTCAGCAGGCTAGCTATATCACAGGTGAAACGATCCATGTAAATGGTGGGATGTATATGGGTTAGGTGAGTGCATTTGCATGGCCAATATGCAGTTTTGTCTTGGCCGTAATTGCGGTGTATTCTAACTTGTCTATCGAATGGGATTGCACTAGACTACCCGCCATAAGCGAGCGAAGCTTGCCTAGATGTTTTTTTGTTGAAATGTTTTCAGTGTAGAATACAAGCTAGCTTGTTCTATAAAATTGAGAGGAAATTATGAGTACTGTAGAAGAACGTGTTAAGAAAATCGTCTGTGAGCAATTAGGTGTTAAAGAGTCAGAAGTTCAAAACACTTCATCATTTGTTGAAGACTTGGGTGCTGATTCTCTTGATACAGTAGAGTTAGTTATGGCTCTAGAAGAAGAGTTTGAGACTGAAATTCCAGATGAAGAAGCAGAAAAGCTTTCT
>JBFJZQ010000150.1:0-7757 GCA_041622015.1 Oleiphilaceae bacterium | reverse complement strand
GCCTGAAGCATTGATCAACGCACTATGCATCTATATCGTATAGAGCATCTATTTTCTTGAACAATCGATGGTTAAGTCTTTTAAAAATAAAGTCTCAATTTAACTCTTAACTATGCTGTCTATATTTACAAAAGGCTAAACCAATGCAAACCCAATTGAAGCACTTATTACTTTTAACATGCTTTTTGTCCATCTTGGCATGTAGTGAAAATAGTAAAAATAATGCAACTGTTACCGACCCTGATGCCAAAAGCAGCATTACTGGTACGATCTCTTTAACAGCAAACCTTGCTACTGATTCCGATCTGAATGACCCAAATAGCCCTTATGAAGACAACTCTTCTTTCTCAACAGCCCAAGAGATTGAAAATTTCCTCACTATTCAAGGTTTTGCCTCAAAAAAATCTATTCAAGAATTAGAAGTTGATTTCGAAGTTAATATCGAAATTGAACCGAATACCGGCCGTTTTTATACTTCTGCCGATGAGTATGATTATTTCAAAGCAAACCTTGTGAAAGGACAATTGATTCAACTTCAAACTGTTAGCCCTATGTATTCTGATGCTGATGGTACTATAGCTGGCGATTTAGATATTTTCTTATTTTCCAGCACATACGACTTTGTTGACCACTCAATCGAGCTCGGCGAAATAGATTCTATAACCGTGCCAGAAAGTGGTCTTTATTATATTGCTGTACAAGCCAATCAAGGCGCATCAAAATATGTATTAAGCCTTTCCCCTGGCTCAAGTAACCAGATCACTTCAAACACCAGCAAGCGTTTTCAAAACAAACCTAACCTCGACTTTGTGCCTAATGAACTCATAATAAAGTTTTCCGAACAGTCAACATCAAATTCCAAGAGCATACTTCAAGCCAATATGCGTACCACCCATTCAGGTAAAGACCGACCCACTTTAGCAAAGTTTTCAGATACTAAAGCATTCGCTTCTATCAAAACCAATACTAAGCAAAGCGGTATTTTAGAGTTGGCCAGCTTGAATCATAAAAGTTATGAGAAATTAAGAACGGTTCAAAAACTTAAAACCGTTCAAGCACAATCGAATGTGCTATCTGCTTCATTAAATTTTTACCGTTATCCACTTCTCGTGCCCAACGATACGCTTTACAACAAACAATGGAACTTACCTGACATGAACTTGCCTGCCGCTTGGGAGGTTACCACTGGCACTCCTAGCTCTGGTGACGTCATTGTTGCTGTAATTGATACAGGAATCTATTCAAACCACCCTGACCTTGCAAACAAACTGGTCAGTGGCTATGACTTTATCTCGGATGCTGCCAATTCATCCGATAATGAGCCTGGTGACGTAGATCCAAATTCTGACATCGATAATAATCCAGAAGACCCTGGTGATAGCAATGAAATCAGTTCAAGCTCCTGGCATGGAACCCATGTTGCTGGAATTATTGCTGCAGAAACCAACAATAACTATGGCATTGCCGGCGTTTCTTGGGGCGCCCAGATTATGCCTATTCGCGTATTAGGAAAAGAAAACGGTACAGATTACGACATTATGCAAGGAGTGCGTTTCGCTGCTGGCCTACCGAACGATAGTGGCACTATTCCGGATAAACCTGCTGACATCATTAACTTAAGTCTAGGCGGACCAGGCTTTGTACCAGAAGAAGAAGCCCTATTTTCTCAAATAAAGGATTTAGGCATTATCGTGGTTGCAGCAGCGGGGAATGAAAATACAATCGAACCCTCCTACCCCGCATCTTATGACGGAGTCTTTTCTGTTAGCGCCTTAGACCTTGAATCTAACATAACAACTTATTCAAATTATGGCAGTCACATAGATATCGCCGCACCGGGCGGTGACACCTTTCAAGACCTCAATCAAGATGATGAAATTGATGGCGTTTTGAGTACGCTTGTGAGTGATGACAACGGCAGCAAAAGTGCTGGCTTTGAATACTATGAAGGTACTTCTATGGCTAGCCCTCACGTTGCAGGAATGTTCGCATTAATGAAAGCCGTTTATCCAGCACTTAATTCTTCAACTGCGGAAAAACTACTTAAAACTGGCGCGCTAACCAAAGATTTTGGCGACCCGGTTGGAAGAGATGATTATTATGGCTACGGTGCAGCAAACGCATTAAAAGCGGTACAAAGTGCGCTCAATATTCAAAATGGTTCAGCTTCTATACCTGTTGTTGAATTTGATATGAAAGCAACTCCCACCTTTCTTTCATTATCAGGCTCAACAGTATCTGAAGTACTAATTACCAACGAAGGCACACTTCAAGCCCAGATCGCGAGTACCTCCTCTGATGCAAGCTGGTTACGAGCAATAGAGATAGACGACAGCGCAGAGGAAGGTGATGCAGAGCTAGATGACCCACTAGACATTCCAAAACGCTTTTCAATCATTACCGATACCTCAGCACTAGATATCGGCAGTTACACTGGCACCGTGACTTTCAGCTTCTCAAGCAAGGTATCAAGCATCACGATTCCACCTTTGAATGTTTACGTCACAATGGACCTAATAGAATCTGAATACGTCAGTAATGTTGCCGAGATGAAAGTAAGACTTTACCAGCAGGATACCCTGGAACTAGTCAATCAAACAGCCGCAACAATTGACCCTAATGGCATTTTTGGTCAATTAAAGTTTTCACTAGATAACGTCAAAGCAGGCGGATATTATCTTTCTGCTGGCACGGATATCGATAATGACAATGAGATCTGTCAGGAGGGAGAAGCATGCGCAAAATACCCTACACTGAACACCCCAGAACTTATTACCATTGGTTTTGACACAACGACGAATGTTGAACTAGATGCTGAGCTACTATACAGCTTAGACACTACGGTCAACCCAAGCCAAGTTGTAAAATAACATGATAAAGAGTCTACCTATGGGTACATATTCCGGCCAACTATTATCTATTACAGCTTTGACACTGATAACTTCTGCTTGCTCGCATAGTCAGTCAATCAACTTTTCCGTGATTAAAGAATCGAATCAATGCCGTATTTCAACGCAGACTATTTCTAAGTTATCTGGTGAAGAGCAAGAAAAATTTGCAAAAACTCTATCTGGCTTTGCCAATCCTGACCAAGAAAAGTCTTTAAAACAGCTCTTTCAACGACACGCTGAATCTGAAACTTTATTTCTGGTTTCTCAAGGTCAAAAGTCTTCTGCAGGTTATGGCTTTGAGATTATTAGTCACAGCGGAACGCTAGTCAATAACACCCTAAGGCTACCCATTTCTTTCACTTCACCAGAACCCGGCTCGATGCGCGCACAAGTTATGACAAGCCCTTGCCTTATATTCGGTATTGACGCTACAGCCCAATATAACCTTCTGGTTATTGATAGCCTTGAATTACACGTAAGCGAATAATGCTATCCTAATTAATAACAGGCAAAAAAAAGCCTATCTAGATAAAGACAGGCTTTTGATCATTATCAATAAGAATTAATGCAATCCAGAAATATAACTCGCAACCGCTTCAATCTCTTTATCACTTAATAAAGCTGCGACGGAACGCATCATACGAGTATCACCATCGTTGGCACGCTCACCTGAGCGGAACTTTTTCAATTGTGAAGCAATATAATCGGCATGCTGACCAGATAACATTGGGAACGCAGCTAATTCAACGCCTTTACCCGAAGGGCCGTGACACGCAGTACATGCCGCAATTTTGGTGGCTGGATTTCCTACTCGATACAAAACTTCACCGGCCGCGACTAGATCTTTTTTAGCCTGACCACCCGTAGGCGTTTGAGCAGCAAAATAAGCCGCTATATTTTCTAAATCCTGATCCGAAAAGGCATCAAGAATGCCTGTCATTTCTAACACTGCACGTTTACCTTCTTTAATATCATGCAACTGCTTTAATAAATATTTTTGCCCCTGACCGGCCAATTTCGGGAAATTAGGTACAGTACTATTGCCGTCTGCCCCATGACAAGCCGCACACATAGCTGAAGAATTTTTACCTGCTTCTACATCACCAGCAGCCGACACACCAGTTGCTAAGACAAAACCCGCTACAATCAGAACACTTTTTAACAACGTTTTCATTTTATGTCGCTCTCTCATCAAGATAAGTTATTTTGCAAACACTACTTGATCGATCTTATCCCGTGCACTTCTTGGGAATCTTTCAGAAAGATCAGGCAAAAAATTTTGGGCTATTATACACTAAGCCTTATGTGATAAAACCCTTACTTAGCGAGTTACCCGAAATCTATTCTTTAGATGCTCTTGGTAATTTACAGCAGTTTCAAGCTTACTCGCTTTTGAGCCTTTTCAAGCAATACTAGACTATAGACAATTTATGAGCCAAACACCTTACGGATCAAAACCCAAGACACAAGAAAATACTTCTGCTACAGGTAAAGCAGATCAACAAGAATTTACCAAGTTAGAAAACCGGGTAAACATCGCCTTTGATACCGCTCAATTTGCTCAAAGTGGCTCAAAACTTTCAAACTGCCCACCCGACAGAGGCATCGAAATTGCCTTTGCAGGCAGATCAAATGCCGGTAAGTCTTCCGCTATTAACTCTATTACGGAAAATAAAAAACTAGCGAGAACCAGCAAGACACCCGGCCGCACACAATTAATAAACTTTTTTGCCTTAAGTGAACCCGGTGTTCGCTTAGTTGATTTACCCGGCTATGGGTTTGCGAAAGTATCCCTCGATTTAAAAGCTGAGTGGGGAAAACATCTGGATGACTACCTGCGGAATCGAGAAAGTCTGGCTTGTCTGGTGCTTATTGTGGATATACGGCGATTACTCACACAATTTGATGAGATGCTGTTGGAGTGGACAAAAAATAGAGGTTTACCCACATTAATTTTGTTAACCAAAAGTGATAAGTTGAATTTCGGCCCCGGCAAACAAGCCTCATTACAATTAAAAAAAGAGCTAAAAGAACATGGCAATCTTGTCGATGTTATTCTTTTTTCGAGCCTGAAAAAGACCGGCATCAAAGAATGTCGGCGCGCCTTAACACGCCTGATCAATGAACGTATGCAGTCATCTTTCGATAATGAAACGACTGATATAGAAGAATAAATCACGTCACCATTTTTTCAGTTCAACTGGCTTCACTCATTTCTGGCTTTGGTGCGATACCATCAAAGCGATACTTTTCTTGCAACTCCAGTGCTAGTGCTCGCTTGTCTTCATATAAATAGGGGATAACGTAATCTAGCACCAGATATACCCCGTGTTGAATACTTTTTCGACTGAGTGCTTCTTCTGGGTTCTCACTGGCATGTATACTTTTTAAATAAGTCATCCAGTTAGTGACAATCAACCAAGTGTTCAAGGCTTTTGATCTTCGCTGCTGTTCTTCCATAGGTCGGTAAATCCCGCTGCCTTCCATCGCTAAAATAATTCTTTGAATACCTTCCAAACATCTCAAGGTGAAATGGCGATAGTCTTGTCTTAATCGTTCATCGCTAGACAATAAATGCTCAAGGTCACGATGAATAAAACGATAAGCCCAAAGACCGTTGAACACCGCATCTAAGTATGCAATTAGGTCATGAATGTGAATCGCCCGATCTGACGGCACATGCAGGTAACTATCGACCATCAATTCATAGTTTTTAAAGATCTCGTAAATAATGTCACTTTTATTTCTGAAGTGATAATAGAGATTGCCGGGAGACATTCCCATATGCGCAGCAATATGATTCGTCGATACATTGCGCTCCCCCCGCTCATTAAATAACTCGAGGCTGGTTAAGACTATTTTATCTTTTGTTTTCATTTGCTTAGCAATTTTTCCTTATGGCTAAAATACTATTTTCCTTATGACTGAAATACTACGTTAGCGATGAAATGACCTGATGACTAGCAATGATTCACTCGTCAACCGAATAAATAAGCAGTGACTAGCAGTCACATAATTTATCTCCAGTGTTGACTTTTTAGAGTATATACTCTAAAAAGAGAAAATATAATGTTTTATACCAGTTTTTTGCCTTGCAGTATCAGGCTCCTATAACAATCACCCATACAAATCGGAGTGCATCATGGCCGCTAAAATCATTCAAATCACTGAAAGCAGTAAACAAATACAACACATGAAACATGTTTTCACTGAACAAAAAGCGGCATTTCGAAAAAATCCGATGCCGTCGCTGCAGGAACGGACAGCCAATTTAAAGAAATTGCGTAAAATGCTCATGGACAACCAAGAGAGCATTATCAGAACCATCTCTAGAGACTTTTCAAACCGTTCTGCTGATGAAACCAAACTCGCTGAATTAATGACCACGGTTCATTCGATTGACTACACATTGAAGAATCTCAAAAAATGGATGGAAAAAGATAAAAAGAAAATTTCCCCTCTATTTCAACCCGCTACCGGTTTTGTGCAATATCAGCCACTGGGTATTATCGGGATAATTTCGCCATGGAACTACACCATTGCATTATCAATGGGGCCTTTAGTGGCGGCCTTAGCAGCAGGTAACCGAGCGATGATTAAGATGTCTGAATTCACGCCAGAGACATCGACCTTTATCGAACAATTAATTCAGGACACCTTCCCGCAAGATCTGGTCTGTGTCATCAATGGTGATGCAGCTGTGGCGACAGAATTTTCAAGTATCCCCTGGAATCATCTGATTTTTACAGGCTCTACCGCTGTTGGCCGTCATGTGATGCATGCTGCTGCGGCAAATTTAACTCCCGTCACCTTAGAATTAGGCGGTAAATCACCGACTATTATTGCTGATAAAGCCGATATGGATGAAGCCGTTCAGCCTATTGTTTTCGGTAAAGCATTCAATGCAGGCCAGACCTGTGTTGCACCGGATTATATCCTCTGCCCGGCAAACCGAGTGGAACACTTTGTGGATCGTTTCCAGCATTATTTTGCAGAAATGTACCCAACGCTCAAACGAAACAAAGACTTCACTAGCATCGTTAACGATCGACAGTATGCCCGTTTGCAGTCTTATTTGGAGGATGCTCGTGACAAAGGTGCCACGATTATTGAATGTAATCATGCCGATGAAGACATGCAAAATGGTACCCGAAAAATGGCCATTCATCTCATACTTAACGCAACAGATGATATGTTAGTGATGCAAGAAGAGTTATTTGGCCCGATTCTGCCTATCATTTCCACCCACTCTCTAAATGAAGCCCTAGATTTCATTAACGACCGCCCCTCACCTTTAGCACTGTATTACTTTGGTTCGGATAAAAAAGAACAAGACTATGTCTTAGAGCAAGTCCGTGCCGGTGGTGTCTGTATCAACGATACTATTTCTCACTTTGCCCAAGAAGATTTGCATTTTGGTGGTATTGGCGAGTCGGGTATGGGTAGTTATCATGGCCAACAAGGCTTCTTGACCTTCTCTCACGCGAAGTCGGTATTTTGTAAACATCATTTCAATAGCACCAAATTTGCTTACCCGCCATTTGGAACCTTAATCCATAAAGCTTTATTTACCATGTTCCTGCGATAAACCATCTGCATACTAAGGGATACTTCCTCATAAAAGGTATCCCTTAGCGTCCCCACAATCTTCTTGGCAACCTACAAAGCCAAACAGAAATCAAACGAGTGAAGCAAACTTGCAAGGCAACTAGCCACCCGCCTAAAATTTGGTTAATATTCGAGCCCCTTTAGCTGGTTCGCTACCAACTTCATCCCATTCTTTTTATACAGGGCTCTCGTTTGATGAATATTGTTATTTATCCCGGCACTTTTGACCCGATTACCAATGGCCATACAAATATTGTC
>JBFJZQ010000149.1:0-7777 GCA_041622015.1 Oleiphilaceae bacterium | reverse complement strand
AGTACCGCTCGATTTTCAATACCTTCAGCCACGACTCGATAGCCTAAATCTTTCGAAAGATTAAGCGCAGTCTTGACGATAACTTGATCACCCGAGACATCATCCATGTGCTGAATAAAAGATCGATCAATTTTAATTTCATACAGTGGCAGCCGCTGAATATAGGTGAGCGAGGAATAGCCTGTACCAAAATCGTCAATGGCTAACTTTATAGACCGGTTGGATAACCTTTTTAAAGCTGAAATGGCATATTCAGGGTCTTTCATTACCGATGTCTCAGTAATTTCTAAAACGAGTTCCTCTGGTGGTATATCAAACTTTTCTAAGAGTGCAATAATGCACTCTTCAAAATCCGGTTCATGTAAATTTACCACCGATATATTTACAGAAATAGTGGAAGCCCCAAATTGCCTTCTTCTAAGAGCATGATCACGGAATGCCCTATTAAAAACCCAGCGAGTCAGGTAACGCATGATTCCTGTTTGTTCTGCGCTGGCGATAAACTCATCCGGCGGTATAAAGCCAAGGCTTTCATGGTTCCACCTTAGAAGTGCTTCAGCGCCGATTAATTCACCGTTCGCACACGCTATTATTGGCTGGTAATGCAGCGCCAGAGTGTCGTTATCAATGGCTTTTTTCAACTCTCCCATTAAAACCAAACGGCGTTCGGTGTAAGGGTTAATTTCTGAAGAATAGACGCCCACCTGGCCATTTGCATTATCCGCACTGTCGATAGCGACTCTTGCGTGCCGAACGAGGGTATCAATATCTTTTCCATGAAGGGGACAACACGCTATGCCAATCGATAAACCTAAATCTAACTTCATACTTTTAAATTCAATAGGTTCTTCAAGCAACACCATCAACTCATGAGCATATTCAACAGCCAAATTCAATTCAGTGTCAGCAATGACATGCGCAAATAAACCTTTCTCTATATGTGCAAAATAGAATTCATGCCGGGCTGTTGTTTCGATGAGTTGTGCTTTCTTGAAACAGTTATCTAATCTAAGCAAACGTTTTGAGAAAAGGCCTAAAACGATATCGGCATTCGCATGCCCCAAGGTTTTACTAATTTCCTGCATGCCATTTAAGTGAATAAACAGCAGCGAAAACTGCGCGGTATTTTCAGGGTCTACATAAAGTAAACGGTAAAGTAACTGTTGGAACAACACCGAATTCGGAAAACCATCCAAGCTTTGGTGTGTTGCCTGAGTGTAGAGTTTTTCTTCAGCGGTTTTACGCTGCGTTTCTTCTTCTAATTGGGCTTGCTGGGCTTTAATTTTATCTTG
The DNA here is from genome assembly GCA_041622015.1 of Oleiphilaceae bacterium. GTDB lineage: Bacteria > Pseudomonadota > Gammaproteobacteria > Pseudomonadales > Oleiphilaceae > PZPK01. The sequence continues at coordinate 6,485 of JBFJZQ010000149.1, read as the reverse complement.
TCGTTCTCTGTTGAAGCGATCCGCTAATGCAAAACTCAAGAGCAAAGCCTCAATTGCAGAGCCCCAACTTAAGGCATGTTCAGTGAAACTGTTTCTCGGGAGAAAGCCAAATTTACTTGAAGCCGATATTACAATTCCGGTGATCAAAAAGGCCCATGCATAGGTAAAAAAACGGGCTGAAGCTTGCCCTTTGTACCATGCAAAAGGCCCGGCAAACATAATCACAAGACTACTGGGTATGGCTAAAAATACTGAAATTCGCGTAGAAATATCATATGGAAGGATAAAAGCCCCCAAAATAGACAAAGCGAACAAACCATTAAAAAACAACACACACTTGTTCAGTTTGGGCGCTACTCTTGGCAAGCTTAAAAAATAACTAGAAAAGAGACCGGCAAATAGCATGACACAGGGCACGGCTAAGAGCATGCTTAATTCATGTATATAAGGTGAGTTTGGATAGAGATATTGATATAAGAAGCCATAAGCGCCCGACATCAAAATCAAGACTGAACCAACTAAGCCCCCATAGTAAAGGTACGAGCGCTCTCTGATAGACAAAAACAAAAATAAATTATAGATAACCAACACAAACAACATGCCATAATAAATAGCTTTAATTAGCTGTTCATCTTGGTCTTGCCATATAAATAAGTCTCTTTCCCAAACAGCTAAAGGCACTTGAAGTGAACCCTGCGTTCTGACTTTCAAATAAAGTTCTAGATTGGTATTTTCTTTAAAATTGAGCGGAAATAAGAAGTCTCTGTGTCTAATGGGCCGTTGTGAGAAAGGAAAGGTATCACCCGTTAGGAAAGTCTTTTTTAGCTCTCCATTTTCAAGAACAAATAGTTCAATATAGTCTAGCAGCGCATACTGAATACTGAGGATTTTTTCTACACTTTCGCCAGCAGCGCTCAAATTTACGCGAAACCAGTAGGATGAATCTGTGTAGCCAAAATTAGGAATTGAAACAATACTACGAGTCCAGGATGAATCAGGAAGTTCAAGTATGCTTTCAAGCGAATAGTTGTTTTGCTTATCCTCAAAAAAACCCAGCTCTTTTCCTAAATTCACTACAGCCTGATGATTTAAGAGCACTTTATGTTTATTGACATCACTTTCAGCATATGAGCTAGGCGATGCTTTAGATATTAGGGGAAAGCCTAAGAGCAAAAAGCTACATAGCAGAATCACTTTGTATACTGCATGTTTTTTCATGTTGCTCTCAAAAAAATAATTAAAAGAAGGCGTTTGATAATATTAGTACAAAAACAAACCAAGTAAATGTTTCTGCTTTAGTTGGTCAATGATGCTGGTTCAGTGCTAAAGTTGCAGAATAATAACAGGCTGAAAGATAAATCCAAAACCTGTTCAACATGAACCTGTCTTATAAAAGTTAAATAGTGATCCATGGATAGCATATCTATTGTCAATTCATTCTTTTTAATTTTCTCTGGTGCAGCAGTACTTGCATCCATCGTTCTATTTACGCGCCAACCTATTATTCTTGCCTATATTGCACTTGGTGCATTGATCGGCCCCTTCGGTTTAAACTATGTCTCAGATGCAAAGCTGCTTTCTGAAATAGCTGAAATCGGCATTATTTTCTTATTATTTTTACTCGGCCTGGATATGCAACCAAGTAGCTTGATGCATATGCTCCGAAAAGCCACTGTTGTTGCGATAATCAGCTCTATCTTATTTGCCTTAATTGGCTTCTTAATTGGCCAAGCCTTTGGATATTCTCTGATTGAGTCTGTGATCATCGGTTGCGCGATGATGTTCTCGAGCACAATTATTGGAATTAAGTTACTTCCCACCACCGTTCTTCACCATAGACATACAGGTGAACTGGTTGTTGGTTTGTTGCTACTGCAAGATTTGATCGCGATCATCGTATTATTAGTTTTAGGTGGACACGACCCGGCTAATAACCAGGAGCACAACAGTGTTATTGCATTTGTAAAAACCCTACTCACCCTTCCCTTATTTGTCTTTGGGGTTTTCTTCGTTGTAAAACATCTAATATTTAGGCTAATTAAGAAATTCGATCGTTTTAATGAATATATCTTTCTACTAACCATTGGCTGGTGTTTAGGTGTTTCGGAGTTAGCTCACACCATTGGTCTTTCTGAAGAAATTGGAGCCTTTGTGGCTGGTATTAGCATCGCCACCAGCCCTATTTCTCAATACATTGCCATTCAGCTTAAACCACTACGTGATTTCTTTTTGGTTTTATTCTTTTTCAGTTTAGGCGCTTCGTTTAATCTTGGCTTATTATCAGACGTAATATTACCCGCCCTCTTGCTAGCCACCTGCATGATTGCCATTAAACCGGTGATATTCAGAGGATTATTAAGATTAAATAAAGAACCTAATGATATGGCATGGGAAGTAGGTTTTAGATTGGGCCAAATAAGCGAGTTTTCTTTACTCATAGCCTACCTTGCAACCGCTTCGGCACTCATTGGCAATGAGGCTTCTCATCTTATTCAAGCGACTGCCATTCTTACCTTTATTTTCAATTCTTATATCGTCATTTTCTATTTCCCAAGCCCAATCGCCCTTAGTGATAAATTAAGAAGAGATTAATGCATAACAACGATCCTTGTCCTTGCGGAAGCTCAATAAAGTTCAGTTTATGCTGCGAGCCATTTCTAACCAATAATGATAATCCAATTACCGCAGAAGCGCTGATGCGTTCTAGATACAGCGCATTTGTAACAGAGAATGAACCCTACCTTTTAAATACTTGGCATAGAGATAATAGACCTGGGCACATTGATTTTGACCCGAACACAAAATGGCTTGGCTTAAAAATTAAACACTGCAAAGCCGGTTTAGCATCGGATAGTTATGGCTGGGTTGAGTTTGTTGCGCGCTTCAAAATAGCGGGAAAAGCAGAAAGGATTGAAGAATTGAGTTATTTCATTAAAGAAGGCAAACAATGGCTTTACGTTTCAGCTGAAGACAAAAACTGGGATGAACTGATTTGAGCGCTTCTCTGACAAGCAAAACAGACGAAAGTAAATATATTCTGCACCTGCATATCGCGGCTCTACTTTTTGGTGGCACGGCGCTCTTCTCCAAAATCATCCCCTACAATGCAGTGGATATTATCGCCTTCAGAACACTTGTTTGCGGCTTGATAGTAGGAGGCATAGCACTTGCTTTTAAACAAGGGCTCATCATTAAAGACCTAAAGAAGTTGATTCTTCTGGTATTTTGTAGCCTGCTCTTCACTGTTCATTGGACTGCTTATTTTCAAGCTATGCAGCTTTCAAGCGTCGCGGTGGGTATTATTTCCATGTTTACTTTTCCCGTGATGACCGTTTTTCTGGAGCCACTCATTAAAGATACAAAGCTCCATTCCATTGATATTCTCATGGCTGTTTTGGTGGTTGTCGGTGTATTTTTTATGGTACCCAGTCTGTCATTGAATAATGATATAACAGCAGGCATAGCTTTCGGTCTTGTTTCGGCATTCGCCGTTTCTATTCGAAATATACTGGTTTCAAAATACCTTTCTCAGCATATTTCTGCATTTACGATCATGACCTACCATTCTTTTATAAGTGCGGCTGTTTTGCTGCCTTTTATCAGCATCAATATTGAAGATATATCGGGAGTGAACTGGTTATTAATACTGTTATTAGGCAGTGTTTTTACCGCGATACCCCATACCCAGAAAACCTTTGCATTAAAATACGCTTCCGCCAAAACAGTGTCGATGATTGTGAGTTTACAGGTAGTTTACGCTGCTATCTTTGCTTACTTGTTGTTAAATGAACAACTCGAGCTAACGACAGTCATGGGAGGCAGTTTAATTTTATTCGCTGCATTTTATGAGAGCGTGTGGGCTAAACATTAACCCACACAAAGCTTTTTAAATACTCAAGAAAAATTAGCGCATTCCGCGAGTAATATTTAGCTCAGCTAATACTTTGCTCACAGATTTTTCAATGCCTGTTGATATAGCAATGCCTAGTTTATCCATCAGGTGCTTTTTATCTTTAAACTCAATTGAAAATACATCCGCCCTTTCACAAGACTCTGTAACGTATTCATCTGAGGTTTTAAGTTCATCGACTAATGACACTTCTAGAGCCCGCGTACCAAACCATATATCCCCATTGGCCACATTATCGATATCAACTGAAGGACGACGCTCTGCAACATAGCTTTTGAATAACTCATGAGTATCTTCTAGATCCGCCTTAAATTTTTCACGACCTTCATCGGTGTTTTCACCGAACATCGTCAAAGTACGCTTATACTTTCCTGCGGTTAATATTTCATAATCAATATCATTTTTCTTTAGCACTTTACTAAAATTCGGAAGCTGGGCAACCACACCAATTGATCCCATGATGGCAAACGGCGAAGCAACAATCTTATCTGCGACACACGCCATCATATAACCACCACTGGCAGCGACCTTATCCACACACGCCGTTAATTTAATGCCTTTCTTTTTGATGCGATCAAGTTGAGCGGCTGCCAGACCATAAGAATGAACCATGCCCCCCGGACTTTCTAATTTAACAACAATTTCATCTTTTTCAGGGTTCGCAATTTGAAGCACCGCAGTCACTGACTCTCTAAAGCAATCAACATCACTCGCCTTAATGTCGCCATTAAAATTCAACACAAATACCCGATTTTTAATTTCCGTATCTTCAGTTTTAGATTTCTTTTTTTGTTTTTCGACTTCTTTAAGCGATTTTTTTTGCGCTTTTAGTTGATCTTTCGTGAGCAAAGTAGATTCTAATGACTCATGAATGTCCTTTAACTTATCATTCAAATTCTCAACCAGCATTTCTTTTTGTTCTGGTTTCTTGTTTTTCATCGCTGCACTGCCAGCTGCGGCAATTACGATAAGTATCGCAATCACAATCGTTATAGTTTCAGCAAGAAACACTCCATACTCGGTCAGAAATTCCACTTTAATACCTCTTTAAATCGTACCTTTTGATACGTAGATTGATTATTGAACACTATAAATGCGGACATTTTATGGCATTACAAGATTGAGTGCTCATAATATTTCAAACAAGCGTTCGCTTTGTAGTTGACAAGCTTTTTTTTTGTATCTAATCTTCATGCGTGAAAAATATCTCCTCACATCCATGCCGGTTATTGTTAGAACTTGTAACTCGGCGATAATTGATACATAAAAAGGGTAATCTCATGTCTGTAGCCTCTACTTTCGAGACATTAAAAGCTAATTTCAACGCTGACGCTGCTAGCGCCATCGATTTGGTCTTCCAATTTAATATTGAAGACGATACGAATTACAACCTGACAATTAACGATGGCACTTGTGAACTTGCTGCTGGTGACCATGATGATCCTTCAGTCACACTGATCATGAACACTGAAACGCTAAATGGCATTGTTAGTGGTGAAACAGACGGCATGCAAGCATTCATGGCTGGTCAACTTCGCGCAGAGGGTGACATGATGCTAGCAACTAAATTAGGCGAGCTTTTCAGCATCGGTTAATTTGACCCTGCAAAAGTACACAAAAAAACCGCAATTGCGGTTTTTTTTGGTTTTTATAAGAACGCCATGACACAGATCCAACTTTTGCATGTTCTATAGCAGTTTCATCAGCTATCTACTTTATTCAACCCGCAGTTAGCGGTAATATTTATTCTTTTAGTTTGGAAGCAAGATAATGGGCAGAGCCTATCAAAACCGCAAAGAGTCAATGGCGAAAACATCTGACGCCAAAGCAAAAGTATATAGTAAATATGGTCGAGAAATTTACGTTTGTGCCAAATCAGGCGGTATAGATCCCGATGGCAATCTCTCGTTAAGAAGCATGATTGACCGTGCAAAAAAAGATCAAGTCCCTAGCCATGTGATAGAAAAAGCGTTAGAAAAAGCCAAGGGTGGCGCGGGTGAAGACTTTTCAACAGCTCGCTATGAAGGTTTTGGCCCTGGCAATAGCATGGTCATTGTCGACTGTTTAACCGATAACCCAAACCGGACATTCGGTGATGTTCGCTTATGCTTTACCAAGACAAAATGTAAGATTGGTACTCAAGGCAGTGTCAGTCATATGTTTGACCATAGTGTTATTTTAGTCTTCAAACATGATGATGAAGATGCTGTTTTAGAAGTACTAATGGAAGCCGACGTTGACGTAACCGACATTGAAAATGAAGACGGGAAAATCTCAATTTTTGCCCCACACACAGATTACTTCAAGGCCAAACAGGCACTTAATGAAACCTTTGGCAAGGAAGTTGCCGGGCGCTCTGAAAAAGAAGTTGATTTCGAAGTTGATGAAATTCAATTCATACCTCAAACAGGCAACCCTATTAACCCTGAAGATGCAGAGACTTTCGAGACTTTCTTGGCAATGTTAAATGATCTTGATGATGTACAGAATGTATATCACAACGCTGAATACTAATATTTCTCTTTTAACAGGCATATTTCAAGGCAGTTTTTTTATTAAGAAACTGCCTTAACTT
>JBFJZQ010000148.1:0-7790 GCA_041622015.1 Oleiphilaceae bacterium | reverse complement strand
TGTGCCGGTCTCTGCGAGCTCAACACCCGTTTCGCTCAACCTGCCTTCTAAACGAGCCATAAGTAATTTACTTTGATCCATAAAGCCTGATGCATCACTTAACTGAGTTTTTAAAGATTCAATCTCGATATGCTGCTTCCATGAAAACCAAGCAAAAGCAGTTGAAAGGCACACAAAAAACAACACAAAGAAGGTCAAAGCAAAACTCGAAGATGTTTCTTTTACCGCCACCTTAGGGGATGAACTTTTTTTAGCTTTGGGAGTTTCAGTCTTTGCTTTAGATACTGAACGATTTTTAAATCGATCTAATTCATCTGTATCGGGTCGTAAACCGTCCATTCATTCTTCCTCATATAAAAACTATATTCTTAGATAACTCTATTTATATCGCAACTTTCAAGCTGCCACTCACATGCTCGGCAAGCGCTAAAAATGCATACTATAATGCATCAAGCAAGGCTCCGCAGTAAATCTATTTGCAAGCTTAACGACTAATCACTACTATATGCGGTCTTTTTTTGAGCAGGGCAAACTCCCTACTCTTAATGATTAATGGCAAGTTAAAGAATATTGCCGCTTAGTGAGTTGAGGTAAGAATATGCAAGCAGTTGTGGGTATTATCATGGGCTCTAAGTCGGACTGGCCGACAATGGAGCACGCTGCCAACATGCTAGACGAATTAGGCGTCGCTTATGAAGTAAAAGTCGTTTCAGCACACCGTACGCCAGACTTATTATTTGATTATGCAAAGCAGGCTGAAGGTAATGGCATACAAGTGATAATTGCAGGAGCAGGTGGTGCAGCTCACCTTCCAGGCATGGCAGCCTCTCAAACGAACTTACCCGTTCTGGGCGTACCTGTTCAATCTAAAGCACTCAATGGCTTGGACTCCCTGCTTTCTATCGCTCAAATGCCTGGCGGCATCGCAGTAGGAACGCTGGCAATTGGCAGCGCCGGAGCAAAAAATGCAGGTCTACTTGCGGCACAAATTATTGGCCTTCAAGATTCAAAGGTTAAGGCAGCTATTAACCAATTTAGAACTCAACAAACTGAAACTGTCCTCAATCAACCAGACCCACGAGACTAAGCAATGACAAAAGTAGGCGTTTTAGGCGCGGGCCAGTTAGGTAGAATGCTTGCCTTAGCAGGTTACCCGCTTGAGCTAGACTTCCATTTTTACGACACCTCAGGTAGCCCCAGTGTTGGCCTTGGTAAGGTCACGTGCGACCCAAGCGCCGATCTGGAGAACGACAAACTTAAAGCCTTCTTGTCTGATGTCGATGTCGTTACCTACGAATTCGAACATCTGCCCCTTTCTCTAACACAATATATAGAAAGCAAAACCAAATTATACCCACCCTCTAAGTCGATAGAGGTTTGCCAAAATAGAGCTCTGGAAAAAGCCCTATTCACCAAACTAAGCATCCCGACACCTAAATATCACATCGTTAACTCTCTGGATGCATTAAAAACAGCTGTAGAAGATCTTGGCTGCCCAGTCGTTACCAAAACAACGACTGAAGGCTATGATGGCAAAGGCCAATTTGTTATTAAATCGCCTGACCAGTGTGAAGAAGCCTGGAATAGCATCGGATTAACCGAAAACGGCCCTAGAGATTTAATCGTTGAAGCTTTCGTAAACTTCAAGCGTGAACTTTCTATTATTGCGGTTCGATCAGTAAATGATGACATGGCCGTTTACCCGCTAACTGAAAATGATCATCACGAAGGCATTCTTCGCTATTCATTTGCACCTGCAGTAAACGTCGATAAAGAAACGGTAAAGCAAGCCAACGGCTATATCAAAGAATTGATGCATGAACTAGGACATGTCGGCGTTTTAACGCTCGAATTATTTGAAACAGAAACAGGCCTGATTGCCAATGAAATGGCCCCGCGAGTTCATAACTCCGGACATTGGACAATTGAAGGCTGCGTTTCCAGCCAGTTTGAAAACCATTTAAGAGCTATTACAGGCATGCCACTCGGATCAACCGATGCGATTAGACCAACCTGCATGATTAATATTATTTCTGAAAAAGGCGACATTCCCGGCATTATGGCTCTGCCCTACGCCCACGTTCATTTGTATGGCAAAGAAGAAAGACCTGGAAGAAAACTAGGGCACATAACCGTACAAGCTGACAGCAGCGAAGAATTAATTTGGCGAGTAAAAAATATCGCTAGTTTTTTGCCCGGATCACCAGAGCTCTAGCCATACTGGATAAAATCACCTTTAACCAACATTAAAGGTGATGCAACTCACTTTCATCAAACCAATCCTCATCCTCATCCTCATAGTCATCCAAGGCTACCTCTGAACCCAGAATATGGATAAGCAAAACACATTCTATTACACCCTTCTGAGCTGATTCTTTATCCGAGCTGGCAATCTCAAATACTCGCCTGACAACATCAGCAGAGCTTTCATCATCAATATTCATGGAAGAATAACTAATCAATGACGGCAACCCCATTGCTAAAACACAACCATGGGACAGTAATTTATTCTTTAATCTCCCTAAAAAACGATTACCTAATTCTAAACACCAATCTTTTTGATAAGCCAGACTATCAAGATTTTGCCCACTAATCGCAGGCATAGTATTAGTCAAAAAGCTTTTATTTGCCGATAATTTAAGCCTTAACTTAAGATCCTCAGAAGTACACTCTATCGTAATACAGTTTACATCCTCATACGCATCAAATTTTGGACTTTCAGCGTCGACAATACCACAACGCATGCTCTCAAATTGCTTGGCACACGTTGTATCAAATAGATCTGTAATTCGCTCAACCACCACTGACATGCATAACACCTTTGACTACTTTCTAATAAGAATCACTGCATTGAACACAAGCTCTATATTCAAAAGGCAGAATTTGATATAACAGTGTAGCCTGCATAATCAAAATCACCTCAAAAACCGGCATTTTGCGACAAGCATTTTTCGACACAAAAGAGTAGAATTACGCTTCTTTTTTGTATTTAATTAAAAGCATTACCCTTATGAATGATAATAGTCACCTGCGCGTAATAGTTGGTATGTCTGGAGGAGTCGACTCTTCCGTATCCGCCCTCTTGCTTCAACAACAAGGTTACCAAGTTGAAGGTCTCTTCATGAAAAACTGGGATGAAGATGATGGCACAGAGTACTGTACGGCGATAGAAGATTTGAATGATGCCCAAGCAGTCTGCGATAAGCTCGGTATCCACCTGCACACAGCAAACTTTGCGGCCGAATATTGGGACAATGTTTTTGAGCATTTCCTTCAGGAATACCAAGCAGGAAGAACCCCAAACCCTGATATTTTGTGCAATAAAGAAATCAAATTTAAAGCCTTCCTAGACTACGCCACGACCCTGGGCGCGGACTACATCGCCACCGGCCATTATGTGCGTCGTTCCGATGAAAACGGACAAACGTTTCTTTTAAAAGGTTTGGATAATAACAAGGATCAAAGCTACTTCCTGCATGCCGTTCATCAAAGCAAACTCGCCAAAACACTTTTTCCTGTTGGGGAGCTAGAAAAGCCAGCTGTGCGCGCATTAGCCGAAGAATATGATCTGATTACCCATGATAAAAAAGACAGCACAGGTATTTGTTTTATCGGTGAGCGAAAATTTTCTGACTTTTTGAAACAATATCTGCCTGCACAGCCAGGTGATATAGAAACCGACACCGGCGATGTTATCGGTCAGCATCACGGCTTGATGTATCATACGATAGGACAACGTCAGGGCTTAGGCATTGGCGGTTTGAAAAATTATGATGAGTCTCCCTGGTATGTTGCTCAAAAAGATTTAACCAGAAATGTTTTAGTGGTGGTTCAAGGCACCAAAAACCCCTTACTTTACAGCAATCAATTGCAAGCCATACAACCAGACTGGATAAACTCACGCCCAACGCTGCCTTTGCAATGCACCGCAAAAGTCAGATACCGGCAAGCAGACCAAGCCTGCACGATTGATGAAGATGAACAGCACAATCTAGTCGTTTCCTTTGAATCACCACAACGCGCTGTCACACCTGGCCAGTCTATCGTATTCTATACAGGGGAACGCTGCTTAGGAGGTGCCATCATAGAAAGCACTGACACTATTCACACAAAGCATACGCAATAAAGGCTAAAAAATATGGATCAAAACCAACAACAAGTCATCGCATTAGCTGGTTTATTTCAGGCGATGGAAGCGGTCGATCATATTGCCCAAACCGGGCGATGTAACGAGGCGGTTTTAGAAACTGCCATCAAAAGCTTATTTGTTGAAAATCCTGAAACCGCCCTCTCTGTATACGGTGAACTGGCCGACCTAAAACCCGGGCTTCAGCTTGCACAACGATTATTCACTGACAATAACACCAACAACAAACAATTGAGTTTTGTACGCTATGCACTAGCCATCATTCAACTTGAGCGAAGATTAAATAAAAATATCGATATGCTGAATACCATCAGCAAGCGCTTGGAACACACCAGCAACCAGATTACCCACTTCGGCATCCTCCACGAGAATGTTTTTTCTGGCCTTGCCAGCATTTATAGCGATACCATTAGTACATTTAGTTTACGCGTACATATTTCCGGACAAGAACAACAACTGAAAATCCCCCAAAATGCCGACAAGATAAGAAGCCTTCTTTTAACAGGTATTCGTTCAGCTATTTTATGGCGACAAGTGAAAGGCCATCGTTGGCATTTCATCTTTAAACGGAAAACCATTATCAATGAAAGTAAATATCTAATTTCCAAAATTGACTCTCAGACCCACTAACGCTGATATTTTTCAGAGCCTGATTATTTAAAACCTGTCAAACAGAATAGAACTGACAAAAAAATTCAAGAAAGTGTCGCGTTGTAGTATCATGAGCGCCCATTTTTTAACCGACTTCATGTAATGCAAAATACGCACACTGAAGCCTGCAGAGATTGAGACACCGAATGCAACTATCTTCCCTTACCGCCGTTTCACCTATAGATGGCCGCTATGGCTCAAAAGTAATTGAACTACGTGATATTTTCAGTGAATACGGGCTGATCAAATATCGCGTAGAGGTTGAAATTCGTTGGCTACAAAAACTGGCTGCGCACCCTGAAATTACCGAGTTAAATGCATTTTCAACAGAAGCCAATGCATTTCTTGATAGCATTGTTTCTGACTTTTCGCTTACCGATGCAGAGCGTGTAAAAGAAATTGAGCGCACCACGAATCATGATGTCAAAGCCGTTGAATACCTCATCAAAGAAAAGTTTTCGGCTGTTAAAGACCGCTTCCCAGAATTAGAACAAGATTCAGAGTTTGTACACTTTGCATGTACTTCTGAAGATATAAATAACTTATCTCATGGCTTAATGCTGTCTAACGGCTTAAATAAAAGCTTAATTCCTAATATGACAGCAGTGATTGATAAGCTAGAAGAGTTAGCACTTGAGTATGCTGAAATTCCAATGCTTTGCAGAACGCATGGTCAAACTGCTTCACCATCAACCATGGGTAAAGAGTTTGCCAATGTTGTGGCACGCTTAAGAAGACAGTTAGCCCAAGTACAGACAGTAGAAGTTCTTGGCAAGATCAATGGCGCAGTTGGCAACTACAATGCACATATTTCTGCCTATCCTTCTGTCGATTGGGTTAGTAATGCACAAGAGTTTATCGAGTCTTTGGGTTTAAGCTTCAATCCTTATACTACCCAAATTGAGCCCCATGATTATATTGCTGAACTGTATGACGCCATTGCCCGTTTCAACACTATTCTAATTGATTTAGACAGAGACATTTGGGCCTATATTTCTTTAGGTTTCTTCAAACAAAAAACCATAGCGGGTGAAGTTGGTTCTTCAACCATGCCGCATAAAGTCAACCCGATTGATTTCGAAAACTCGGAAGGCAACCTTGGCTTAGCCAATGCTATTCTTGGTCACTTAGCAGAAAAACTACCGATCTCTCGCTGGCAGCGTGATTTAACAGACTCAACGGTACTGCGCAATTTAGGTGTAGGCCTAGCGCACAGTTTAATCGCCTACCAAGCCACCATGAAAGGTTTAAACAAGCTTCAGATCAACCCTGAAAAACTTGCTGCTGACTTAGATAATGCCTGGGAAATCATGGCTGAACCCATTCAAACGGTGATGCGCCGCTATAAGGTCGAACAACCTTATGAAAAGTTAAAAGCCCTGACTCGCGGCAATGTGATGAACAAAGAAACGATCCAAAGCTTTGTATCCACTCTCGATATTCCAGATGCTGCCAAGTCTGACTTACTAGCATTAACACCAGCGACTTATATTGGCAATGCGATTACCCAGGCCAAGCAAATAAAACAGTAGCAGCTAACTCAATAGCGAGCTTGAAAGCCTAACGCTTAGTGTAAGCCTTAGGCTTTTTTCATTAAAGAGACGATACCTTACTCATCTTGGTCATCATAAAAGAGCTCATCACCCAAAAAATCATCTTCGAACACCAACGCACCTGCCACAACAAGTGACTCAAGAACCTTCTTATCCTGTTTGGATGACAATAGCCCGATTAAAATATCACAGTCTAACTCATACTGGTTTGAAATATATTTAGCCAAAGCCACTGAAGCAACACACTCCTCACCATCTGCAAATAAAAAAGCATTAGTTTTATCCTTTACAACATAGGCAAAGCGCGCTGAGGGATGCTTTATTAACAACTCACCCTCCTGCAAGCGCGCTAGATAATTCTTTAACTCCCCCTTCACGACTTCATGCTCGGGATATTTTCTTTCCGTCACATACTGCCCTAGCCATGAGCGAATCAATGATTCATCACTCACGGCTTTTAAGAGCATAGCTTTTACCTGAGTAATCGCATCATTAGGAATTTCCGCTCGTTCCGCTCGTAAGCTTAATAAGCTATCCTCAAACCGTTCGTCTTCTAACAAATGCTCTAATGCAGAGGTAGTGACGCCATCCACTACATCACGAATACTCGGCGCCCGAAAACCAACAGAATAAGTCAGACTATCTTTCACAGAGACACCATAGTGCGAATACTTTGCAGGAACATATAAAATATCCCCCGGCTCAAGCGTCACTTCCATTTTCGTTTCAAAATCTTTTAGTATTCTCACCGGCGTATCAGGAAGGAATTCACTGTGCGAGCCACAAACATCGCCAATTTTCCAAGTCCGAGAACCTTCACCCTGAATCAAAAACACATCAAAAAAATCATAATGCTGCGAAACCGTTCCCCCCACAGGCGCATAGCTCACCATGATATCGTCCAAACGCCAAGCAGGGAGAAAATCAAATGACTTAAGAATATCAGCTACTTCTGGAACCCACTGATCGACCCCCTGAACCAATAATGTCCAATGCGTCTTCGGCAAGGTCGAAAAACGGCTTTCAGCAAAAGGACCGTGCTCTACGGCCCAAGACTCAGCATTCTGCAGAATCATTCTCGACTCAACCTCAGCCTCACAGGCCAAACCAGCCAATTCGTCGGGTTCAATCCAGTGCGCATCCTCAAAAGCCTGGCGAATAACCATCGGCTTTTTTTGCCAGTAATGCTCCAGAAAATCCTTCTTATCAAAATTATTTATTGCCATTTAAAGCCTCAATTAAGTGCTAAACTAATGAAAGCCTATACATGTATTTCGCTTTCAAAAGGAAGTGCAAAATGAATTCACTCTCTAGAAAATATATCTATGCCTAACTTAACCATTCAATTTTTTTCTAGCGCAAAACTTACTAACACAATAAGTTCAAGCATTCAGAAACTCATTGAACAATTCCCGAATGCGCCTATTCCTGAGACACCG
>JBFJZQ010000147.1:0-7795 GCA_041622015.1 Oleiphilaceae bacterium | reverse complement strand
GATCGGTCGCTTTCTTTTTATTTTCATTTCTTTTCGATAATAAATGGGCTGTAATCACTCCAAGTTTTTTTCTAGCATGACTATTAGCTTTATCACCATTTACCCAAAACTGAACACCAACTATTTTACTTAATTTTTTTGCTTTCCCTGCCCCAGCGATGAAACCTGCGGGAAAGTTAAAGTCAGTTAGGCTATCAGTTACAAAAGGCAAACTCGAGATAATCGCAACGTCTTGACCAGTCGCCGTATCTCTACCTTGTTTAAAATAAACCTTCCAGTTTGAACCTAATTCTCTGACTAATTCTTCTGCAACTTGCTCATTCTCTATTTCACTTAGCGCAACAACATTGATTGACCTAGATTTAATTTGTTTTGCATAGAAATGAATTTCTTCAAGATAGCTTTGTTCTGACATATCCTTTAAATGCTTTAAGCTTCCATCTACTTTTTTATCAAAAGGCGTCCATAACCATTCAGTATTAATAGTCATTGCGCGAAGCTCTGCATAGCAAAGGGAGTTAAACACCAAGATCAAGAGCACTATTTTTACGAAATGATTAAACATCTTCAGATTCCTATAGAATTGAGATAAATACCATTAGGTATTTGAAATTAGACGACAAATCAATGCGAATTAGTCAGGAAATCAAAAATTCTTCACCTATACTTAAAAAGATTTCCTGCCCAATACAAGGCTTAATGAATGGCTCTCGAAGAGTATGCAAAGAAACGTTTCTTAATTGTAGATCAATTAGACTCATTTTGTTTTTCCACAAAAAAAACACTGAAAGAACTTGGCCTAAAACTTGTCGACACGGCGAGTTCAGCTCAAAAAGTGATTACCGGCTTTGAGAATATAAATTATGACGTCGTCTTGTGTAATTATGATTTAGGCAAAGGCAAAAACGGCCAAGAACTTTTAGAAGAACTTCGTTATCGAAAACTCTTAAAATTCACAGGTTTATTTTTCATCGTCTCTGCCGAAGTAGAAAAAGGCAAAGTGATGGGCACGATTGAAAATGAGCCTGACGGCTATCTTGTTAAACCTGTTATTCCAAAAGATCTCATTAATCGCCTTAAAAAATCACTAAAAATGAAAGATGCGATGCGCCAAATTGAAACGGCCATTGATGAAGGCGATTATACATCCGCCATTCAATATTGTGATCGAAAAATTTCCGAGAAAGATCCATATACAGCGCGCGCACTTAAAACAAAGGCATGGTTATATGGCAAAACAGGGCAACTTGATTTAGCCAAAGCCGTCTATGAGGGTATCCTCTCAAAACAAGATTTTTTATGGGCTGAATACGGTTTAGCAAAAACGTTTTTTAAACTCAAAGATTACCAGCAGGCAGAAAGCGCGTTAAAACGCATACTAGAAAAAGACCCGCAACAATTAGAAGCCTTAGACTTGTTGGCCGAAATTAGTAAAAAGCAACAAAATTATGTTGAGGCTCAATCTTATTTAAAGAAAGCCATTTCACTATCGCCTAACGCCCTACTTCGACAAAAAGAATTAGCAGACGTCTGTATACTAAATAAAGATGATGCCGATGCCGCTGAAGCGTTTAAAAAAATGCATAAACTCAGTGACCAATCAGTTTATGCGAAGCCCGAACAGTACTTCGACTATGCTAATTTTTTAATTGACCAAGCCATTAAAAATCCTGAAACCGCACAAAACTCTAGCCAAACAAAACAGGCTTTTGAATTAGCAGAGAGTGTCAAAAAACGATTTTCTTCACAAGTAAATGTGCAAGATCAAAGTAAACTCGCTAGCGCAAAAATGCACCTTTCACTTGGCAATGAAGATGAAGCCCAAGCACTGATTGATTCTGTTCTCAAAGATGACCACATTGATCAGCTAGATGCACGAACCTTAAAAATAGCTTCGGCGGTTATCAAAGCGTCTGGCAATACAGCATTATCCGAACAGCTTCTAGAAAAAGCAGCCGATAAAGTTGAAAATGACCCTAGCTTGATTGCTGAGATTTATGAACAACTGAACAGAGATATAACTATCGAAGAACGCAAGGAAGCGGCAACTAAGAATAAGTTAGGTATTCAGCACTACACTAATAATGAACTGGAGCAAGCTGTTGCGGTACTTCGCCATGCATTAACTATTACTCCGAGACATATATCACTAAATTTAAACCTTATCCAAGTACTTCTAAAACTGTACAAACAATCTAAAGAAGATAAGCACTTAAATGAAGTGAACACTCTGCTTAAAAAAATACGCCACATCCCCGAAGATCATAAAGAACATCGCCGGTATCAGTTTTTAAAGAAAAAGTTTGAAGCAAGTTAGTTTGTAAACGATGCTTAGGCCTCATTATAATAAAATTCCCAATCAGGCAATCAAGGACACTTCAATGCAACACAATTCTAATAAGCCCTTCGTCTCTTCAAAACTCTTTCTTATTGGATTAGTGACTAGTTCAATCTTACTTTCAGCTTGTAGTGGAAGCCGGCCGAGTAACATTGGCATTACAGATGGTAAATTAGCACCCTGCCCCGAATCACCAAATTGCGTAAATAGCCGTTCAAATAATCAAACTCACGCCATCAAAGCCTTTCATTTTAAACGGCCTATCAGTCAGGCTAAAGCGATATTAGCCGTTAAAGAAGCACTCATGAGCTTGCCAGAAGTTGAAATCATCAAAGAAACAGATACCTATTTATATGCAGAAGCAACTTCAAAGATCATGCGCTTTGTCGATGATGTTGAGTTCTTATTCCCTAACGAAGAAATGGTACAAGAAGTTCACGTGCGCTCCGCTTCACGTATGGGGTATAAAGATTTTGATGTCAATCGACTTAGAATGGAAAGTATTCGTGCGAAGTTGATTGAAAAGGGCCTTGCGGTAAGGGAGTAACAGCTCTTTATTGACATATCCTGCAACTTTGTAATGAAAAACATTGCTGCAGGTTATTTAAAAGAACGTAATTTTCTAGCCTAAACTGTCAGAGCCAGAGTTCTACCTGAGCTGTTGAAAATCAAGTTTCGACTGTAGAGTCGTACAACCTAGTCGGTAAAGTGCAACTTGCCAATTTTGTATCGCCTAATCGTCATAATTTCGATAATCGAAGGAATGAGCGAAACCGCCCAAAAGCGATTCCCTTTGGGTGTGTTAAATACCGCTGACTATAAAAGGCGGATATTCTTGTTGAATGATTCTCATTTGTCACCGACCCCATTTCAGTTCTAATGGGCTTGGGTTATATTTAAGGAGATAGTGTCAGAATTACTTACATAATTTTATTCTTTATTTTCTAGAGAATAATATAGTGCTGAATAATAAAGAAAAAAAATACTTGGCTTTATAATTGCTATCGGTAACTAGCTAAACATTTGATTAACACAATATTAAAGGAAAAAGTAATGAAATTATTTAAATCGGCAGTAATTGTTTCAGTACTAGCATTATCATCTACAGTAAACGCGTTATCTATAGTCGGTCAAATGATGACGGCAGAAATGGGTGTAAATAGTAGTGCCACACCCAGCAGTCTTGACACAATTTACAGTTCAGTAACATTTGGCGTTATTGATCCAGGTCATGAGATCGGTGGAAACAATCAATTGTTTGGTGTTTATGAAAGCTACGGTTATGTAGATGTTACCGCAAATACTATTGATATCAATGGACTCAATATTGGTTTTGGTGCTGTTCCATTTAATGGCTATCGTTTCTTTGATACTAACGGAACTATTGATGATTTTACATCTGTTACAGTGACTTCAAATAATATTATTGGTCAAGATCGCATAAGTTTTAGTGCTGATGACATATGGATTAATTTAAGTGGTCTTTCATTGTACGGTAATAACGGGTACCTTAATTTAGCGTTTACAACTGCTGCCACATCAGTTTCAGAACCTTCGACTTTTGCTTTATTGGGTCTTGGTATTGCAGGTCTTGGCTTAAGCAAGCGCAAGCGTAAAGCGTAACATCAGTAGTGCTTTTCACTCCCATTTCCTCCACCGTGCGGGATTGGGAGTTTATGTTTCAGATAGGTGCATGGTGCATATTGGTTAGTTTAACCTGATAGGAAATGGGGTCGGTGACAAATGAGAATCATTCAAGTCGATATGATAAAGTTTTCGGGATTTACTCACAGTTTCTAGGCGGCCTTATAACTATCGCTTTGTGCTCGTTGCCAGCGGTATTTAGTGCAACCGAAAATGATCGATTTCAACAAAAAGCAATGAGTTTTCCAACAATACAAAAAGGTTGGCTTTTGCTCACGAGCTCGCTTTCTTCTGCAGCTCAAGCTGACTGAATAATTCTAGTCTATAAAGCCCTTCGAGTGGCGACTTTGCGAACAGAATAAGCCTTAAGCTTTAATATGTTTATCAGCCTAAGTCACGACCTATAATCAAACTCTTAAGACCGGGTTCGTAACCGCACAACTAAACGTTAAAAAAAGATTATTTATTTCACTTCACAATAAAGCTAATCAGTAAGCGCAAAAGGCTAAACAGGTTTAACTTTATGCACGCATAAAACTTATCACAGCTTTTCCCAACCCTTCTTTAAATCTCACGAATTTATCACAAGACGTCATAGTTTTATAAAGCTTATCCAGACCACCTTTCAAAGCGTTTAATTATGTATCACACTGATCCAATCAGCGTCTAAATGTGTATCAATTAATAAGCTTACAGAAACCGAAAATTTTTAGCTGTAAGAAAACAACTTGGAGTCGCGACCAATAAATGCGAATTAGGAGAAACCAATGACACCATCAATCAAAATTTTTATGTTCAACCTCAGCTTACTTACGAGTGTTTATCTTTTTGCAGCTGACAATACCAAGCAAGATATGCATCACTCTGGGAGCGCAACTATGCACACTCAAGTTAAAACTTATGCTAAGCCATCAATGGATGTTATAAAACGAAAGCTTAGCGCCATACAGTTTGAGGTAACCCAAGAAGATGGCACCGAACGGCCTTTCAAAAATGAATACTGGGATGAAAAGCGTGCAGGAATTTATGTCGATATTGTCAGTGGTGAGCCTTTATTTTCTTCCACGCATAAATATAAATCGGGTACTGGCTGGCCTAGTTTCTGGGAACCAATAAATAAAGCTTATATTGTGGAACACGAAGATCGTAGTTTCTTTAGCGTTAGAACAGAAGTCAGAAGCAAGTTTGGGGATTCTCATTTAGGTCATGTATTTAATGATGGCCCTCAACCAACCGGCTTGCGTTACTGTATAAATTCAGCTTCGCTTAAATTCATCCCGAAAGATGAGATGGAAAAACAAGGCTATGGCGAGTATTTATCTTTGTTTGAGCAATAATCGATACAGAAATTGTTTCTCACTTTTATACGCAGCAAGCTATCAAATTTAACTGGCCAATGATCAGGATCAACCACAAATGAATAGACGTAGACGTATACAACGAAAAAAGAGCCTAATCAGAAGACAGCGTACTTTAAGAAGCTTATTTCAAGCTAGTTTGCTTTTGCTTCCTTTAATGCTGTCTTTTTCCGCCTCGGCAGACAAAGTGGTATTCGCGGGCGGTTGCTTTTGGTGTATGGAAGCTGACTTTGAAAAACTTGAAGGGGTGAACGAAGTTATTTCCGGTTTTACCGGTGGCACCTTAGTTAATCCAACTTATAACGGCAATCATCGCGGGCATTATGAAGCAGTAGAGATTGACTACGACGAAACCAAGCTAAGTTATCAAGATTTACTCAATCACTTCTGGATAAATATTGACCCCTTTGATGATGAAGGTCAGTTTTGCGATAAGGGCTTTAGTTATTTAAGTGCCATCTTTGTTGATAACAAAATACAGCGTGACTTGGCAGAAGCGTCTAAAGAAAACGTCATTAAACAGTTTCCGAATCAAAAAGTTGTGACCCCCATTTTAGCGTCTTCGACCTTCTATCCGATTAAGGGGGATGAAAGCTACCATCAGGACTATTACAAAAATAACCCGCTACGCTACAAGTACTATCGTTGGGGTTGTGGACGAGACCAACGCCTTGATAGTATTTGGGGAGATCAACGAAAGCATTAACCAGCCCTGATTTACTTAAACAATAAAACTGGAGCTTGAAATGTTAGCGAAAACCTACCCCTACTATTTGGCAAACAAGCCTGTTTATGCAAATGAAGATTTATTCGTTTACAACAAATATTCAGGCATCGTAGAAACTCGTGTTGCCTTAGCCGATGCTGAGATAATTGACCAAGCAATTACAGCTGCTGTCAAAGCAACACCTGAAATGCGCAAACTAGCAGCCTTCGAACGCCAAGCCATTTTGGATCATTGCGTTAAACGCTTTAGCGAACGCTTCAATGAATTAGCAGATGCTTTATGTATCGAAGCCGGAAAACCCATTAAAGACGCAAAAGGCGAAGTCACACGCTTAATAGAGACATTTCGTATCGCATCAGAAGAATCTACGCGTATTAATGGCGAAGTGTTAAATATGGAAATTGGTAAGAGTTCTAAAGGCTATCAGGGTATGACGAAACGTGTCCCGATAGGCCCTTGTTCGTTTATCAGCCCTTTTAACTTCCCATTGAATTTAGCGGCTCACAAAATTGCACCGGCAATTGCTGCCGGCTGCCCTTTCATTTTGAAACCTGCAAGCCTAAGCCCTATTGGCGCATTAATGATCGGCGAAGTTCTAGCTGAAACTAACCTTCCTAAAGGTGCCTTTTCCATACTCCCCTGCCACCGAGATGGCGCAGCGTTGTTTACAGAGGATGAGCGCTTGAAGTTACTCAGCTTTACCGGCTCACCTGCTGTCGGCTGGGCTCTTAAGGCGAAAGCAGGTAAAAAGCCAGTAATACTTGAGTTAGGCGGCAACGCAGCCTGTGTGGTCGATGAAGATGCCGATATTGATGATGCTGTCAAACGCATTATTGTCGGTGCCTTTTATCAATCAGGCCAAAGTTGTATCGGTGTTCAGCGAATCTACCTTCATGAAAAGTGTTATGGCGAATTCAAAGAGAAGTTGGTTAGCGCCGCAAAATCTTTAAAAATGGGTGACCCAAAAGACCCTGAAACCTTTATTGGCCCCATGATTAGTGAGCAAGAAGCAAAACGCTTGGATTCATGGATTAAAGAAGCACTAGAAGACGGAGCAAGCTTGTTATGTGGTGGTCGTCGCGAAGGTGTCATGTTGGAAGCGACGCTATTAGAGAACGTTGGCAAGGCTCAGAAGATACGCAATGAAGAAGCCTTTGGCCCTGTCGCTATTCTTGATACGTTTTCAGACTTTGATGCTGTTTTAAATGAGATAAATGATAGCAAGTTTGGCTTACAAGCCGGGATATTTACACGCGATCTATACAAAGCCTATAAAGCATGGGATGTCTTAGAAGTTGGAGGCCTTGTAATTGGAGATGTACCCTCTTGGCGAGTCGATCATATGCCCTATGGTGGTGTGAAAGACAGTGGCTTAGGTCGTGAAGGTATTAAATATGCGATTAAGGATATGACAGAATTGAGATTAATGGTGATTAGAAATCCACAGAACTGAGAATATGCCAGGGTATAAAAGTTTTCTTTTATACCCTGCTCTAACTATTGATGATCAATGATCAATGATCAATGATCAATGATCAATAGAAGTATATATTTTTAAGCCTGAATCCGTATTAATCAAATTATACGACTCTCGCCAATTCGATACGACCACATCATTTTCAGCCAGCATCGTCCAGGTAACTGTCGCTAAAAAGCAATTACTACCAATGGATGAGCAATCCAAATCTTCATAAATACAGCGCACAACACCTGATGAAGAGTGGCGAT
>JBFJZQ010000146.1:0-7891 GCA_041622015.1 Oleiphilaceae bacterium | reverse complement strand
CATTTTAAAAAAGAAATTATTAAAAAAGCATCTACACTAAATGGATTAACCATTACTAGATTTATTTAGGGGATGTAAATGAAAATTGCGTTATTAGAAGATGAAGTTGATCAGGCAAGAAATTTAAGTGACATGCTTGTGAATGCAGATCATCACTGTGAATATTTTCATACAGGTGAGTCTTTTATTTATGCTGTTCTACATAACAGTTACGACCTATTAATCCTAGACTGGCAACTGCCAGACACCGAGGGTACTGAAGTCCTAAAAACAATTCGTTCACAGTTAAACTGGCGTATTCCAGTCATTTTTTTAACATCAAGAGATAGTGAACAAGATATCATAACGGCTCTTGAAGTCGGTGCAGATGATTATCTCGTCAAGCCTGCCCGACCTGGCGAACTCAAAGCCAGACTAAATGCTTTAAGCCGAAGAATAGGCAATGAAACGGAAGAGCAAGAAAATTTAGTTATTGGCCCCTACGATATAAATATCAATAAACGTACAATTTTGGTGTCTGGCGAACCCGTTTCATTAACTGATAAAGATTTTGACTTAGCCGTGTTTATGTTTCAAAACATTGGCCGATTACTCTCCAGGGATTTTCTTTTGGAGCGGGTATGGGGTATTTCAACTGACATCAACACGCGAACTGTCGACACGCATGTTAGTCGTTTAAGGCGAAAATTAAATATAAAGCCTGAAACCGGCTTTAGGGTTAAGACAATTTATCAGCATGGATATAGGCTAGAAAGAGTAACGGACTAATTTTTCATTTGATCATTGAGACAACTAGATGTGGTATTTAAAAACGCCTATGACAACATGTAAGAAAAATTACACGACAGCTGTTCTTGGTTTTTTCCTATTACAGCTTTTTTCTTTACTCGTTCTAATAGTTTTGAATACCTCACTTAGTCTAGCAGATGATAATAATGGACTAGAGGAATGGCATTATACCCTGCGCCCAGGAGACACGCTGCCTGAAATCAGCTTAACCTTATTAAACTATCAATATAGCTGGAGCGATGTTGTTAAGCATAATCGGATTGATCAGCTTGCGACGCTTGCACCGGGCTCAATCATTAAAATCCCTATGCATTGGTTAAAGCATCAACCAAAACCCGCTATGGTTAAAGAATTGGTTGGCGTTGCCTTGATCAAAAAAGCCAGTGCCAGCAGATATGATGTTCTAAAAACCACTATGCTGATTCAGGTCGGTGACGAGATTGCGACTAAAAAGGGTAATGTTGTTATTGAATTTGCAGACGGCTCCACCATCCGCTTAGAAGAGCAATCGAATCTCGTTTTCAATAAACTTTCACATTTTGGTAAAACTGGAATGGTCGATACTCGTTTGCGTTTGAAAAAAGGCTCTTTAACCACGGATATACCACCACTCGTCAAAGGCTCTCGTTATGAGATTAAAACACCTTCCGCTGTGGCAGCAGTAAGAGGAACTGAATTCCGACTGCATACGACAGAAAAAGAAACCCGTTTAGAGGTATTAGAAGGTACGGTTGAATTTTCTGGAGAACATGGAAAAATGCTAGTTGACGCGGGCAAAGGTGCAACAATCAGCGAAGGCAATTCTCGCATTGAGGTCATAAATCTGCCCTCACCTCCTCGTACCCAACTTGCCAAAGAAACAATCAATGAGCTTCCCGCAAAAATCGAGTGGGAAGAATCTAAAAATGCCAGCGCTTACCAAGTTCAACTTACTGAAAACAACAAGAATGGAAAATTAATTCAATCAGTGACCCAAAATACTAACTCATTAGAAATTGATCAAATTAAAAATGGAGATTATGCGTTAGCGGTGCGCAGTGTCAATTCAGCAGGTTATGAGGGAGCGGATGCCGTCAGCAAGCTCACTGTGGCAATAGACGCTACTAAAGTACAACTAATTTTGCCCAGCAATAATGCCATTATAGACCATGCGACCCCCTCTTTTGAGTGGAGCTATCCATCCGAAAATACGTCCAATAAATCACTCAAAAAACCATTCAGCAGATTGGATATTGCATTGGACAAAGACTTTGCTGCAATCGTCACAGAGCATGATTTTATCAGCACAAACAAGTTCACATTGGCTAACCCATTAATACCGGGAAAATATTTTTGGAGAATAGCTAGCCTTACTAACAATACTGAATTAACTTATAGCGACAGCAGCATTTTCCATATAAAAGGCACCTTAGCACCTGTTAAAATCTTAAACGTTAATTATTTAGATAAACAGGTTGGCTTATTCTGGTCACCCATTCCGCATGCTAAGGGTTATATTCTTCAAGTTTCCACTCAATCAGATTTCTCTAAGATTCTCAAAGAAGAAAAACTAAGCAAGCCTAGAGCTCACTTATTACTTAATTCAGGTCAAACGTATTACGCTCGGGTGAAAGGGATCGAAAATGAACTTTATTCGTCTAAATTTGGCCCAGTTCAAGAAATATTCATTGCTCCCAAATAATTTACTAATGAAAACTTAGCCTGACTGAAAATAATATGGCCAATAACTTTGATGAACCAAGACCCTATGAACAATATTTATTAACTATTGCGCTTATCCTTATTAGCGGTTTTCTAGTGTATACCCAAGCAGCAAAACGTTTGGATTTGTTAGCCTATGACTTAGCCATTAATTTCAACAAGGCACCTGTTGAAGAAAATACAGTGATTATTGCTATTGATGAAAAAAGCTTGAATAGCATTGGTCAATGGCCTTGGCGTAGAGCCCTACATGCACAATTAATTGATAAATTAAGCGTTCAAAATACCGCATTAATCGCATTGGATATTTTATTTTCAGAAAGAAGCAGAACGCATCCTGATGACGATGAAATGTTAGCAAAAGCAATTAAAAATAATGGCAACGTTCTGTTGCCACTTCACTTACAGCCACTTACTCAAGATGGAACCTTAGTAGAAATATTACCTATTCCCTCTTTGGTAGATGCAGCCAGAGCTTTAGGTCATGTCCATGTCGACTTGGACCAGGATGGCTTAGCAAGAGGCTTATATCTCAATACAGGTGTTGGAAATGCTTATTGGCCTAGCTTGTCGATGGCGATGGCCAGTGAAATTAATCCGATGATCCAATACCTTAGAAAACTGGAAAGCCAAAATTCTGCTCCCTATATGTCTGTAAATACCCAATACCGCTTAATTCCTTTTACTGGCCCAAGCGGTACTTTCCCAACTTACAGTTATGTCGATGTGATGTTAGACCAAGTACCTGAGGATGCATTCAGAGACAAAATTGTACTCATCGGAGCAACGGCACCAGGTCTAGGTGACATTATCCCTACTCCAGTATCACAAGTTACAAATCCGATGTCGGGAGTCGAACTTCATGCCAACGCATTCTCAGCATTAATCACTAAAACTGCAGTTAGACCCGTAGATACAGTTTGGGCTTATTTATTAACCTTTGCTTTTATACTCATCCCCATTCTGGTATTTCCAAGACTTAAGCCAACGTATGTCATGCCATTTAGCGTACTATTAGTCACAGTCGTTGTATTTTTTAGTTACGCTCTACTCGCTTTGGATGAAACTTGGTTTCCACCGATTAATAGCGTCATCGGTATTTTACTTGCTTACCCTCTTTGGAGCTGGCAGCGAATGCGCCACCTAAATGGCTTTTTGAACAATGAACTTGAAAAGCTTCAAAATGAGCCGGCAATCAGTTTTAGGGATACTAGTCAGCATAATGCTGAAATACTTTTTTATAGCATGAAGGCCTTATTAAAACCTAAAGAATATATTTTGATCAAAAATAAAACAGATATTATCGATCACTCTAAACAACAAGGTCATGAGTTCGAAGTAATCGAAACGAATCAAACATGGTTACACAAAGGTGGTCTGAGCCTGTTAAATATAAGAAAACAACTTGATAAAAATACTTATGAAGAATTTTTTATTGGCTTTCGCTGGAATGAACAAGGCAAGCTTCATGAGATTCATAATTATCTTAACAAGCTTCAACTTGAGAATAATACCATCACAAATAAGAAGCACTATTATGAAAAAATAGCCAACCGTATCTCGCAAGTTCGTGACGCAATAAGCTCTATGCAAGACATGCGCACATTTATTTCAAAAGGCTTTGAAGAGATCCCAAATGCTGTGATTGTCACAGACCCTCTTGGTGTAATTGTTTTTTCAAATAGTCATGCTGAGTCATGGTTTAAGAAAAACCAATCTTTGGAAGGTTATTCTATTCATAATCTATTTGAGGCTAAGGTGTTTAATCATCTTAGTGACAAAATTACAGCAGTTCTAGTGGAAGGCATTAAGTCTAATATTGAAATACAATTAAATCATCGTGACATTCTGGTTCATTGTTCTCCCTTTTTAGTCGATGATACAAGTGATTCCGGCCTCATGCTGACGTTTTCTGATATCACCGAAATTAGGGAGCAACAACGGGAAAAGAATCAGTTAATTGACTTCCTTTCACATGATGTTCGTTCGCCTCTCGTATCACAACTTGCTATGCTTGATAGCATTGCCCAAGGCAATGAACCTTTATCCAAAGAACTCATCACCAAGCTTGCCTCCCATGCCACAAGAAGTCTCAACTTATCAGATCAGTTCCTACAAATTACGCGTGCAGAACAAACTACCGAACAAAACTTCTACGAATTTGACATAGTAAACGCTGTCGAAAACAGTATCGACTCCCTAAGTGCTCAAGCAAACTCAAAACAAATCAACATTCATTTTGATGACTTTGAACCTGTCTGGATTAAAGGTAACGCTGAACTCATGGAAAGAGCGATCATAAATTTACTTTCCAATGCTATAAAGTACAGCCCTGAAGACACTCAGATTACCATTAAAGTCTCTAGCGAAAGCAATACGCTTCACTTAAATATAATTGATCAAGGTTACGGCATAAAACCAAACTAATTGCCGCACATATTTAAACGCTTCCATAGACAAAAAACATCGGAACTAAGCGGAAACAGAGGTGCAGGATTAGGGCTTAGCTTTGTAAAAGTAGTCATAGACAAGCATCAAGGTACAATCAATGTTACGAGCGAAAAGGATCGCGGTACGACTTTTAACATTATTCTCCCTATTATTACGGAAGAATCTGATACAAATAATTAATACCTAAGGCAATAGTCATGAGAAAAAAGATAATTTTCATTGGTTTAGGAAGAATGGGCTACCCTATGGCAGGCTTTCTTTCAAAGAAATATAGCCTGTACGTTTATAACAGAAGCCCTGGAAAAACAGAAAAATGGTTAGCAGAATTTCAAGGCCAGGCTTTGAAGAGTCTTAAATCCATTCCAACAGACACTCACGCCATTATCAGCTGTGTAGGAAATGATGAGGATTTACGGGATCTGTATTTAGGTGAAAATAGTTTAGCGGCTCAAGCCCCTAAAAACTGCCTTCTTATAGATCATACAACGTCCTCAGCGAATATTGCCCAAGAAATAAACGAGTTTGCCATTGGGAAAGGCTGTCTTTGGTTAGATGCGCCGGTGTCTGGCGGTGAACAAGGTGCGATAAATGGCCAGCTGAGCGTTATGTGCGGTGGATCAATTGAAGCGTTTACCAAAGCACAAGCCATATTAGAGCTTTATTCCAAATCACTTTCTCATTTAGGTGATGCAGGAGCAGGACAGCTCACAAAAATGGCCAATCAAATAGCGGTCGCAGGTGTCCTTGAAGGCTTGGCGGAAGCATTACACTTCGCAGAGAAAGCAGGCTTAGACGCAACAAAAGTCATCAGCGCCATTTCACAAGGGGCAGCTCAATCCTGGCAAATGGATAACCGCGCACAAACTATGATCAATAATAGCTATAATCATGGTTTTGCGGTGGATCTGATGAGAAAAGACCTAGGTATTTGTTTAAATGAAGCCCGAAGACTTAAGGCTAGACTGCCTGTAACCGCCATTATTGATCAATTTTATGCTGATGTTCAAAATATGGGTGGCAACAAATGGGATACATCAAGCTTGTTGATGCGCTATAAAGATAAAGGCTAATTTAGGAGCTTTGGCTATATGAAGATTGAGAGCATTTCATTTATAGGGTAATGGTATGGACCCGCTTACCCTATAATATGAAAAAATGGCGGATTGCTTATAAAAAAGCGGCTCTATTAAGACCTCCTTATTTCTTCTTAGCTTTACTAGAGGCAGCCTTAGTGGTTTTCTTGGCCTTAGCCTCAGATTGAACCCATTTCCCACCTTCATAGTAGGCAGTCCAGCCGGAAGCTTTCCCTTCTACCTCAGTCATCACATATTGCTCTTTAGTCTTTCGGCTGAATCGAACAATCGCTGGATTACCTTCTTTGTCTTTCACAGGTGCAGAGAAAAGAAAATCATACTTCGGATCAATTTCCTCTTTATGTGCTAATAACTCAGAAACAAGGGGTGCTCTAGTTTCCCTGTTTTTAGGGAATTTGCTTGCTGCCAAAAACAAACCAGCCGCACCATCACGCAATATATAAGTATCCTCTACCTTTTCACACTGTAATTCTGGCATAGGAACAGGCTCCATTTTTGGCGGAGCAGGATCACCATTTCGGAGTAGCTTACGGGTATTTTTACATTCCTCGTTTGTGCAACCAAAATATTTACCAAAACGACCTGTTTTGAGCTGCATTTCAGATTCACATTTATCACACTCTAAAACCGGCCCATCATAACCTTTTATCTTATACTCACCTTGTTCAACTTCGAAGCCTGAACAATCAGGGTTATTACCGCAAACATGAAGCTTTCGTGTTTCATCAATTAAGTAGCTATCCATCGCAGTTGAACAAATCTTACAACGGCGTTTTTTCCGAAGGAGTTTTGATTCGCCTTCGTCATCATCGACATTGGCTATTTCATCTCCTGACACTAAATTAATAGTAGTCTTGCATCTCTCTTTCGGTGGAAGCGCATAGCCAGAACACCCCAGAAAAACCCCGGTACTTGCTGTTCTTATTTGCATTTTTCTGCCACAAGATGGACAAGCTATATCCGTTTCTGTCGGCGCGTTTTCACGCATACCACCTTCTATAGATTGAGCTTTTTCAAGTTTGCCAGAAAAGCCTTTATAAAATTGATTTAAAACTGATTTCCAATCTTGTTTGCTTTCCGCTATTTCGTCTAATTTCTCTTCCATTTGCGCTGTAAAACTATAATCCATTAGATCATCAAATGATTCGACTAACCTATCAGTAACAATATCTCCCATCTTTTCAGCATAGAAACGTTTATTTTCTAAACGAACATAACCACGTTCTTGAATAGTAGAAATAATTGCTGCGTAGGTAGATGGTCTTCCGATACCTCTTTTTTCAAGCTCTTTTACAAGCGCCGCTTCTGAATACCGGGCTGTTGGTTTAGTAAAATGCTGCTTAGGATCAAGTTGTTTTAGAGATAAGGTCTCACCAACTTTGATGTCTGGTAACAAAACATCTTCATCTTTTTTAGTTGAAACCGGAAGAACCTTTAAAAAACCATCAAATTTCAACACTCTGCCACGTGTTCGTAGATGATAGTCACCAGCCGTCACTTCAATAGATGAACTTAAAAACTTCGCGTCAGTCATTTGGCATGCTACAAATGTCCGCCAGATAAGGTCATATAACCTCTCTGCATCTTTTTCTAAACCAGAAATAGCCGTTGATAAGATATTCACATCTGACGGTCTGATTGCCTCGTGAGCCTCTTGAGCGCCTTCTTTACTAGAATAGCGTCTTGTATCTTCTGGGATATATTGTTTACCAAAGTTTTTCGAAACATAGTCACGACAAGCCTCAACGGCATCGACACTCAAATTTGTTGAGTCTGTACGCATATAGGTAATATAACCAGCCTCGTAAAGACGCTGCGCCAACATCATCGTCTTCTTAACGCTAAATCCTAATCTT
>JBFJZQ010000145.1:0-7903 GCA_041622015.1 Oleiphilaceae bacterium | reverse complement strand
GAAATCAACCGTGTAGTCGTAAAAAAATTACTCTCTCAGTTATGTGAAACAATAGAAACGGCGAATAATGGTGAAGATGTCTTGGAGAAATTAAAAAAACTTAGACCTTCAGACTCTTTTCCTATCATCTTAATGGACTGCCAAATGCCAATAATAGACGGTTACACCTGTACACGTCTCATTCGAGAAGGCAAAGCAGGTGCATGGCTCAAAGACGTACCTATTATTGCCATGACAGCCGACGCCATGACTGAAAACCAGAAAGATTGCAAAGAAGCAGGTATGGATGATTTTATAGAGAAACCTATTTATCCAGATAAACTAAAAGAAAAAATTTCTTTTTGGTCACAAAAAATTACTGATAGCGCTCTTCCATAAAGCCTGTTCGCAGACCACCTAGTTACTTAAGATAGTTTTATTACCCAACACATTATGTTCAATACGACAACATCAGACATCCTCTTTCGAGCTTTCTGAGATAGCAGTTTCCGGCCATATTACGAGATTAGCTTTGAACAGCTAAAACGACTTTATTTGGAGATTGTATGAAAATTAAATGGCCCGCTAAAGAAAAAACGCATGATTTTTTTCAAAGCCTTCCTCAAACCATTGCCTTAGTGAATTTTTTTAGCTAAGTTCAGCTCATTGAACATCAACTAACCCAAGAGGCCTTTTAGGCAATCAATATGGCTCAATACGTTTTTACAATGAACCGCGTGGGCAAAGTTGTCCCACCTAAAAAAGAAATTCTAAAAGACATCTCTCTGTCGTTTTTCCCCGGCGCTAAAATTGGTGTACTTGGCTTAAACGGCTCTGGTAAATCTACCCTTTTACGTATTATGGCGGGGGTAGACACAGAATATTCAGGCGAAGCGCGCGCTCAACCCGGCATTAATGTAGGTTACCTAGCTCAGGAACCGGAGTTGGATGAAGACGCCGATGTCCGGTCTAATGTAGAAGATGGCCTTCGCGAACTTAAGAATGCCCTTACACGTCTTGATCAGGTTTATGCTGAATATGCAGAACCTGACGCTGACTTCGATGCGCTCGCTGCGGAACAAGCCAAACTTGAAGCGATTATCGAAACTGCCGATGGTCATAACCTTGAACGCACCCTTGAAGTAGCAGCAGATGCACTTCGCTTACCACCTTGGGATGCCAAAGTCGCAAATCTTTCCGGTGGTGAAAAACGCCGAGTTGCCCTTTGCAAGTTACTCTTATCCAAACCAGACATGCTTTTACTTGATGAGCCGACCAACCATTTGGATGCGGAAAGTGTCGCATGGTTAGAGCGCTTCCTTCACGATTATCCTGGCACTGTTGTGGCGATCACTCACGATCGTTACTTCTTGGATAACGTCGCTGGCTGGATATTGGAGCTTGACCGTGGTCATGGCATCCCCTTTGAAGGCAACTATTCCCAATGGCTAGAGAATAAAGAAAAACGCTTGGAGCATGAGCAAAAGCAAGAAGATGCCCGTAACCGCAGTATAAAGTCTGAACTTGAGTGGGTTCGAAGCAACCCTAAAGGCCGCCATGCCAAGAGCAAAGCGCGCCTTCAACGTTTTGATGAGTTGAATTCTCAAGAAACCCAGAAGCGAAATGAAACCATGGAAATTTACATTCCGCCTGGACCTCGCTTAGGTGATAACGTGATTTCTGTTGAACATGTCAGCAAAAAGTTCAACGATAAACTATTGTTTGATGATCTGAGTTTCACTATCCCCGCAGGCAGTATCGTCGGTGTCATCGGCGGCAATGGCGCAGGCAAGTCAACATTATTCAAGTTAATTTCGGGCGCTGAAAAACCTGACAAAGGGGATGTAGTCGTCGGCCAAACTGTTCAACTTGCTTTCGTTGAACAGTCCCGTGACCTTGATAATAACAACACTGTTTGGCAGGAAGTCAGTGAAGGCAACGATATGATCCAGATTGGAAACTATCAAACACCTTCTCGCGCTTATGTCAGTCGCTTCAACTTCAGAGGGAACGATCAGCAGAAAAAAGTCAATGAACTGTCGGGGGGGGAGCGTAACCGACTGCATTTAGCAAAACTTCTTAAGCAGGGTGCGAACGTACTACTGCTTGATGAACCCACCAATGACCTGGATGTTGAAACTTTACGTGCACTAGAAGAAGCTATTTTAGCTTTCCCGGGTTGCGCTGTTGTCATTTCACACGATCGCTGGTTCCTTGACCGAATTGCAACACACATTCTTGCCTTCGAAGGTGAAAGTGAAGTGATCTGGTTTGAAGGCAATTACTCAGAATATGAAGAAGACTTCAAAAAACGTAAGGGCGAACAAGCGAAAGCCCCCACACGCATGAATTATAAAAAACTGGCTTAATTTTAGCTCATTCAAGCGTCTAACTTGCAGGAAAGGCATATTCAACATATATTTTGAATATGCCTTTATTTTATGTCGTTCGAATTGGCTGAGAGCAATTAATTAATAACGATAATAAATACTATTTACTTTCAATCCTAAGCATAATCCCTCATTACAGGATTCAATTATGAGCGTCGATACTTATTCATCAGAAAAAGAAAAAGATAAACAAGACGAGCGCCGTCACTTCAGTAGAATTTTATTTAATGCCGAATGTACCCTTCACCAAAATGATATGGAATGGACAACTGAAGTTCTGGATATATCGTTAAGGGGTATTTTGGTACACAAGCCAGATCACTTTTCGATGGAACGCAAAGAACCTTGTGAAGCAACAATTCGGCTCTCTGGAAGTGACAACCATATTATTATGTCCCTGTATTTTTCTCACGAAGATCAGAATGGTCTAGGCTTTCGCTGCAAACATATCGATATTGATAGCATGACTCACCTTAAGCGCTTGGTTGAATTGAATTTGGGCAGCGAGGACATGCTGCGTCGTGAACTTCATGCTTTAAGCTCAGCT
Source organism: Oleiphilaceae bacterium (assembly GCA_041622015.1). Classification (GTDB taxonomy): domain Bacteria; phylum Pseudomonadota; class Gammaproteobacteria; order Pseudomonadales; family Oleiphilaceae; genus PZPK01. The sequence goes on along the minus strand of JBFJZQ010000145.1, from coordinate 4,987 downwards.
TAAACAACATAAGAAGACTTTCTGACTTGGTTTAGACTGCTAGAACAAGGCTTCAAGTAAATCTGGCAATGTTTTTATTAACACCACATCCATGCCTTCTAGTGGTTGCCTTGGTTTATTTCCCATTGGAATCAGTGCACGTTTAAAACCATGTTTGAACGCTTCTTGAATCCTTTCTTGCCCACTTGGCACAGGTCTAACCTCTCCCGATAAACCTAGCTCACCAAATATCACCGTATCATTTGCTATCACCTTTGAACGTAAACTGGACATAATGCTTGCGATGGTAGCGAGATCGGTACTTGTTTCAGAGGTTTTAACACCCCCAACCAGGTTTACGAAAACATCCTGATCGCCGAGATGTATGCCCCCATGACGGTGTAACACCGCTAATAACATAGATAAACGGTTTTGATCCAAGCCCAAAGAAACACGCTTAGGATAATTGCCTTGGGTTCCATCGACCAGAGCCTGAAGCTCCACAAGTAATGGCCGTGTGCCCTCCCATAATATGGTGACAACTGAACCAGGCATAGGGTCTTCGCCACGATTCAGGAAAATAGCACTTGGGTTTTTGACCTCAACGAGACCTTTTTCGAGCATGGCAAACACACCCAGTTCATTAACTGCACCAAATCTGTTTTTAATACCTCGAAGTGTTCTATATCGGGTATCTGATGAACCCTCCAACATGATCGAACAATCAATCATATGCTCTAGTACTTTTGGCCCTGCGATGGCGCCTTCTTTAGTAACATGCCCAACCAAAAACAACACCATGCCTGTTTGTTTAGCAAGACGAGTCAGTCGTGCGGCACACTCCCTAACCTGAGAAACACTTCCAGGAGCAGACTCAATGGCATCTGTGGACATCACCTGAATACTGTCTACGACTAGGACCCGTGGCCGTATTTGTTGAATAATTAACTCAATAGCTTCCAAGCGTGTCTCAGAAAACATTTTAAGTTTCTCTGCAACAAGACCTAAGCGTTTGGCCCTTAAAGCGACTTGCTGAAGTGATTCCTCACCTGTTACATACAAGGAATCCATTTGATGTGAAAGATAAGACATTGTCTGAAGCAGTAAGGTGCTTTTACCTGCTCCGGGATGACCACCAACCAATATAGCGGAGCCTGGCACTAGCCCGCCACCCAGCACTCGATCAAACTCACCCACACCGGAACTAAAGCGGGGCTGATCTTCCAAGTCAATCGCACCCAGCGTGGTAATTTCTGAAGAGGCTCCGGCATAGCCTAGAGAAGAAGAAACTTTAGACGAGCTTGTTTTTCCAAGTTTGATTTCCTGAATGGTATTCCACTGACCACATTCAGGACATTGCCCCTGCCACTTACTTAAATCTGCACCGCAGTCATTACAAACAAAAGCTATTTTCTGTTTAGCCATAACAAGATCTTATATGAATCATAAAAGGTGATTGACTAAGGCAAGCAATGAATGCTGTCAATTGCTATAGTAGAGCCAATTTAATGATCAGATTTTAAGTAAAAAGTGATTAGTAACCAAGCAATTAAGACTCTCTGAAGTCTCTCGCGAAAAGCTCTGCCCAAGTTGTCGGTATAACAATATCAAGATCACTAAAACCATTTCCTGTCGAGTCACCATTAAAGTCAACTTGCAATTCAACTTTCAAATTTGTCGGTACCAGTCTAACTCTTTCTAAACCTTGGCCTTTTAATTCAAATGAACCTAAATGAGGATAGTTATTTTGAGAACTGCCTGAAATTTTGAGTGTTTTTGTTAATTCTATCTGCCCACCGAAAATATTTGAATTGCTAATAAACCCCTCAAATTGATATGAGTAAGTCTTATTGGAAATATTTGCAGCCTTTTCAGCACGATAATTCTTCATATTAAAGTATGAAGTCGCTTTCCCTTGTCTGACCGTCGTCTGAAAACTACTATCAATAAAGGCTTGAGTAACTCTATTTGAGGTTTCTTGAGCATCTAACAAAGTGACGCTACCATTCAGTGAAGTGAATAAATAATCCATTTTATCCGTTGAGAAATTTTCAAACTGCACACTCAGCGTTCTCTCGAAACTTTGACATAAACGCTTCTTACTAATTGCAGCTTCAATGCTATAAACTTGATCACCATCTATTGAGGTTACGGCATTTACAGGCAGAGTTATTGGCTGATGAACAATAATAGCATTTACATCTTTACGAACAAAAAGCGTATCTTTTACATATTTCACCACATCCTCATCTGAAGAGGAATCAACCAAAATCAAGTCTACCTTTAACTCATCCGAGACATTGGTAAACTTTAGCTCATCTGCGGTTACATAAATGATATTTTCATCTTTAGCTGACAATTCCGTAGTGAGATTTGCGACACACTCACTTGTCGTTATATCCACAAAACGATTATTTAAACCTTTTAGTTTTGAATACGTTGCCTTCATACTACCGTTATAGGTCAGATCGCCTTTTTTACAATTTTTATACGAAGCAGTAATACGATCTCCTGCTTTATGTTCCTCACCTGAATTTTGCGTATATGTGTAGCTTGCGATTCCATCTACATCAACACCAGCATCGACATCGGCAGCTTTAAAATTGTCACACTGATATTGGTTGGTAACCTCTGTAAGCATGTCATCATCAGGTAAGTCAGAGGCATCCAAGAATAAAAAAGCAGCGGATTGGTAGTGACCAAGAAATGCTGCTTGAAACGCAGCCAATGCCATCAGTTCGGCATTTTCTTTCTCAATATCAGCAGTTTTTTGATCTGTATTAAAATCCTGATCTGACTCAAATGCCGAATAACTTCCGTTACAAGCAGCCAAGGTAATACAAATTATAAAGGGAATTAAATTCCTTGATAGAGCAGCCACGGCTTGACTCATAATAAATCCTTTGTGATTCGAGCAGTTAGGTTACAGATTGTATTAAAAGTAAGCGGATTGTTAAATATTACTCTTCTCCAAATGTGACACATGTGCTGAAACAAGCCAGTTCACAACTAAATCAAACATCCGTTGTATTTGTTTACCATCACGTCAAATACACAAATGCCCAGAGATCTCTGGGCACTGTTTGGATTAGGCAAAATATTCTCTTCGTTACTGATGATATTTGGCACTCAAATCATGAACGGCATCGACAAAAACGCCAGCATGTTTAGGATCAACAAATTGATGAATACCATGCCCTAAATTGAAAACCTGACCGCTCCCTGAACCATAAGACTTTAATATTCTTTCCACTTCATCACGAATCGTTTTAGGTGAAGCATACAAAACAGAAGGATCCATATTACCTTGCAGGGCAACCTTATCACCCACCAACGCGCGAGCGCGTCCGATATCCATCGTCCAGTCTAAACCTAATGCATCTGCTCCTGATGCAGCCATCTCAGGCAGCCACAAACCACCACCTTTGGTAAATAGGATCACCGGAACCTTTCGCCCCTCATGCTCTCTTATTAAACCTGCTACTATTTTATTCATATAGCTTAAGGAAAATTCTTGATAAGCCACATCACTCAAACTCCCCCCCCAAGTGTCAAATATCTGCACAGCTTGAGCACCTGCTTTTATCTGTGAATTCAGATAATCAATCACGGAAAGTGCTATTTTATTTAATAGCTGATGCATGACTTCTGGCTGAGAATACATCATAGCCTTCACATGCCGGAAGTCTTTAGAGCTGCCACCTTCAACCATATAAGTGGCTAAGGTCCATGGGCTGCCGGAAAAGCCGATCAAAGGAACCCGGCCATTTAACTCTTGACGAATTGTGCTTACGGCATCGGTTACGTAGCTTAGATCTTTGAGCGTATTCACTACGGGTAAAGCCTCAACATCTTGAGCCGTACGCACCACTTTTTTAAAACGAGGCCCTTCACCTGTTTCAAAATATAAACCTAAACCCATTGCATCAGGGATAGTTAAAATATCTGAAAACAATATGGCAGCATCTAAATCATAACGCTCTAAGGGCTGGATCGTCACCTCGCAAGCAAACTCTTTATTTTTACACAAACTCATAAAGTCACCTGCCTTTGCTCTCAGCTCCCGATACTCTGGCAAATACCTTCCAGCTTGACGCATCATCCATACAGGGGTCACATCAACAGGTTTACGTTCTAGAGCACGCAAGAAGCGATCATTTTTTAGCTCAGCCATATTCATTCTCTAAATTCATCGTTAATAATTCTTTTACATTAAATAAAAAAGGCACAGCGATAAGCCATGCCTTTTTTATTTAAACAGCGGTTTTGTCGCAAGGAAGCACTGTTGAACCTAAACGTCCAAATAATCTAAAATACTTTCAGCCGCTTGGCGACCTTCTGCTATGGCCGTTACCACTAAATCAGATCCACGCACCATATCACCACCTGCAAATATCTTCGGGTTTGCTGTTTGGAACGGGTAGTCATTGGCACTCGAAAAACTGGTTTTTTCAGGCTTAACAACAACTCCTCCCCAGCCATTTAGATCGACTTTCACACCTTTTAACCATTCCGGCGGACTCGGTTGAAAACCGAAAGCAATCAATACCGCATCAGCGGGGATAATCTCTTCACTACCTTCAACAACTTCAGGTCGACGGCGGCCATTTCCATCAGGCTCACCTAGCTTAGTCATCACAACCTTAACGCCTTCGACTTTTTCTTCACCCACGATGGCAACTGGCTGACGATTAAACAAGAACTCGACACCTTCTTCTTTGGCATTTTGTACTTCTTTTCGTGAACCCGGCATATTCTCTTCATCACGACGATAAGCACAAATTACTTGCTCAGCCTGCTGACGAATAGAGGTTCTATTACAGTCCATTGCTGTATCACCACCACCCAGAACAACTACTTTTTTGTTCGCCACATTGATGAAGTCATTAGGGTCTTTCTCAAAACCTAGACGACGATTAACATTAGACACCAAGAAAGGCAGAGCATCGTAGACCCCTGGTAAATCTTCACCGGGAAAACCACCTTTCATATAAGTATAGGTGCCCAT
>JBFJZQ010000144.1:0-7943 GCA_041622015.1 Oleiphilaceae bacterium | reverse complement strand
CATCGCCGATGGTAGTGTGGGAGTTCCCATGTGAGAGTAGGTCATCGTCAGGCTTCTAATAGAAAAGCCCAGCTATATAGCTGGGCTTTTTTTTTGCCTTGAATAAAATAAAACAGAGTTTAATTAAAGACATTCTGAGGGGGCAGCTTGATTAATATAAGCTTTACTCTTTTAGCCTCTATGTCACTGTACTTAGTCAGTAATTATTTATTTATTGTTGTTAATTCAAGTCCTATTAGGTTGATAGATTAGACACAATGATTTTAATGTAACGTAGCTGCTTTTGTGTTGCCACGCTTCAAGTTATTGTTCATATCATCAAGTAGAGCCTTTGCTTTCATTAAACTCTTTGAATAATAAATTCTGTATTGAAGCTAATTAAAGTTATATTTTGAAAAAAATGAAATAAATAGTTACAAAAGTTAACAAAGTGTTGGAAATTTAAAAGTTAGCGGTGTTATAATTACTTCGCGTTAAGGATTAACGCATAGGCCAGGGAGGCAGCGTCAGGATGACGAAAATACAAAGGAATGTATCTGCAAGGATTGCAGTTAGCCTCCCTGACCGCCTTTAATGCTTTTTTCGACATGCTAGACCTCGTCATCTTTATTCATAAAGTCTTATCCAAAATTAATAGCCAGTGTATATGTCCAATAATCTATCAGATTAGAATGTTAGATTGCTATTTAGCCTCCTTCAATAACCCCCTATAATTAATTAGTTTGTAAATCTTCTTGTATTTTATTCGTAGGCTGAATTTTCAACCCAAAGAATCCATTTTGCTATTGGCTGTTCTTTATAATCATTAAGGCCAAGTAATTTTTGATATGAGTTCTGGCTTGATTGGTATTGTTGTTCACGTGGTGTTCATACCAATACAGAAATGATGCTCGTTGATTTCGAGACAAGAGATATATTTAGTTGCTTTCTGACGATTAACTAAAAAGATAAGTTGTGTAAAGAGGTATGCGAATTGCATTTAGAGCTTATCTGATATTAGACAGAAGTTATAATAGATGGTTCTTATTTTTAGATTGATAACACATCGATATGTTTCAGTTATCACGATTATGATTGATCACCAAGCCAAGAGCTAAAGCTTTATTTTAGAAAATTTATCTGATCATTAGATAGAAAAAACCCGCAATAGCGGGTTTTTTTGTGATTGTTCATGTCTGTTTAGGTTGTTACTCAGGTGATGCACATTCACTATTTGACGGGGCTTCCGAGCAGCGAATTTTCCATAATAACTTTAATGCTTTAGGATTCATTTTGCCTTCTTCTTTAAGTGCTAAACGGATCTCTCTGCTGAATTTAACTAACTCTTTCTTTGTAGCATCATCTGTTTTAATCCAGTATTTAGCCGGTATTTCTTTTTCAGCATCAGCTACAAGTTTGTTGATGTCTGCTAATCGGCCTATTACGTAGTTACGCATCTTATCACCGAAATCTGCTGGGAATGCATCTTTCTTAGTGATTGTTTGAAGCATGCCGTAATACAGGCGATAGTCCAGTATCCCGCCTTTTTCACCTAAGCCATGATATAGCTCAAAAGTATTGTAAGCTAATGCAGGCATAAATAAGATGTCTATGTTGCCGTTATTAAACTGACCTGAAAATGTGGCTAAAGATGTGCCTACTGGTGATGCGCCAGCCATATTCGCCAGTTTATGAGTTTGTGGGTCTTCATTTAAAACGGATATCTTTTTGCCGCTGAATTCGGCTACTGTATCAATGCTTCTGTCATTTACGAAAGCAAACATGGAGCCAACAGGCCAAGCTGCCACAGCCTCATATTGACCATTCGTCATTATCTTTCCTGCTCCGGGTGTGGCTAAAGTGGCAAGGATTTTACCAAGGCCGTCATCAGAGATGATTCCACCGATCGCATCGAGTGTTCCTGCAAATGGTACAAATTGGCGTGATAATATTGCGCTTAAATGTGCTCCGTCACATACACCTGCTTTAAAGTCATTGGCTGCTACTTTTTCATCTGTATATGCAATGAATTCTAGATCTAGTCCCCAAGCAATCGCTTTAGGCTTTAAGTCCGAATAAAAGGTCATTACAGGTCCATTTTTCCCTACTGGATCCCAGGTACAAATCGTTTTTTTCTCTAAAGCAGAAGAAAAAGAACTGATCAAAAGCATTGCTGTTGTCACTAGTATTTTATTTGCCTTCATGGCTATTAGTCCCCAATTTAGTTTACAAGTCTCAAAGCGAGGTGCAATTTTCGTCTATAATACCAGGAAGATCAACGGTAATTAATTGCTAACTTGTACTGTTTCTCATAATCATAAGGTTGTGTATGAGTATTTAAGTTGATGGCTGTTGCTGAGCATTTGAATTTAGTGAAGGCTTAGGTTGTCAGTTGTAATTAAGATTGAAGATAATAGTGCTTTTTGTCATTATGAGCGCCCATTTATAGTTCGTTTATGTTTACTGCAAGTTAGGAGTTCAGCTCATGTCACGGTCAAATAAATTAGTTATATTCGATACGACTTTGCGAGATGGTGAACAAAGTCCTGGCGCATCTATGACCAAAGCAGAAAAATTAAGAATTGCCCGTGCTTTGGAAAAAATGAAAGTAGATGTTATCGAAGCTGGCTTTGCTATTGCTAGTAAAGGTGATTTTGATGCTATCAAAGCAATAGCCGACACAATTAAAAACTCTAGGATATGTAGTTTATCTAGAGCGTTAGAAAAAGACATAGAGAGTGCAGCTGATGCATTAAAGGGAGCTGCTGCTTCTCGGATACATACTTTTATTGCTACATCTCCAATACATATGAAGTATAAATTGCAGATGGAGCCAGATGCGGTGGTTGAACAGGCGGTTAGGGCAGTAAAGTATGCCAGAAACTTTACTGATGATGTTGAATTTTCCTGTGAAGATGCAGGAAGGTCTGAGTTTGAATTTTTGTGTCGTATTATCGAAGCCGCTATTTCTGCGGGAGCTACAACAATTAATATTCCTGATACTGTTGGCTATGCAATTCCGGATCAGTTTGGGCTTACGATACGAAATTTGTTGAATACGATTCCGAATGCCGATAAAGCTATTTTTTCTGTCCATTGCCATAATGATCTTGGTTTAGCGGTTGCAAACTCATTATCAGCTATTAACAATGGCGCTAGGCAGGTTGAATGTACCATTAATGGTTTGGGCGAAAGGGCCGGTAATGCTTCACTTGAAGAAATTGTTATGGCCATTAAAACCAGAGCTGATTTTTTTGGTTTAGAAACGGGTGTCGATACCTCTCAAATTGTTTCCTCATCGCGTTTAGTATCAACCATTACAGGTTTTCCGGTGCAGCCAAATAAAGCGATCGTCGGGGCAAATGCTTTTGCTCATGAGTCTGGAATTCATCAAGATGGCATTCTAAAGCATCGTGAAACCTATGAGATTATGAAAGCTGAAGATGTAGGCTGGCATACCAATAGTTTAGTATTAGGAAAGCACTCAGGTCGCAATGCCTTTAGAAGTCGGATTGAAGAGCTAGGAATAACCTTAGAGTCAGAAACCGAGCTTAATTCTGCATTTTCCGCATTTAAGACGTTGGCTGATAAAAAACATGAGATATTTGATGAAGACCTTCATGCTCTGGTGAGCTCCTCCAAAGGTGTAGATGCTCAGGAAATGTATTCTCTCGTTTGCATGTCTGTTTGTTGTGAAACTGGTGTTGTTCCTTTATCAAAAGTCACTCTTTTAATAGATGGAGTCGAAAAGAAATCTCAATCCGAAGGCGGTGGTCCAGTAGATGCAACGTTTAAAGCTATAGAAAAGCTTGCTTCTTCTGGCTGCAATCTACAGTTGTATTCAGTTAACAATATTACAAGTGGAACAGATTCTCAGGGTGAGGTCACTGTAAGGCTTGAATTGAATGGTCGTATTGTAAATGGTATGGGCGCTGATACTGATATAGTGATTGCTTCAGCGAAAGCATATCTTCATGCCTTGAATGTTATGAACAGGCAGCCACCGAAAAAGCATCCACAGGGTGATGTATAATTACTGCTATGTTGCTTCAATCTTCTCGTCAAGAAGTGCTGAGTGGTTTAGGTCTCAGGTCGTGGTATTGCAGATTTACGCTTCCTAATGCTGCTGAAACTCCAGCAACAATTTATTCTGATAATAGCTCAGAAAAGAATATATTAGTTGAGTCAGTTTCCCAAGACTCTGCTGCCCTAGCTTCTAATATTCTTGAAGTGGTGGAAGTAGAAAATAAGTCCAGGTCAGTTGATAGTGCACAGCCTAAGCTGTCAACTATTTTGGTTGATGAGGGGGAGTCGCTTGTTGATTCACCCGAATTAGCTAAAGAATCGTCCGCAGAGAGACCTATTGTGTCTGAATTATGTTTGACGATGACGGTATTTGATAAAGTCGTTGTTTTATATGAACGATCAGTTTCTAGTGATGATGTCCAAGAAAAAAATCTGTTAGACAACATTCTTAGTGTAATGTCGCAAACAAAAGCCCATCCTTGTGGTCGTGAGTCTGTTTTTTCTTGGCCGATTTTTGAGTCTGCCGCATTTATTTCAGAGCAATCTCGTCATTTTGACCTTGTTGTGCGGCGATGGTTACAAGAGCAGTGTTGGTCTGAGTGTTCTCATGTTTTGTATTTTGGAAATAGCTATTCCGTTGTTGAGCCGGTCATGACAAGAATCAAGGCTGAGCAAAGTTTTGAATATACTTTAGTATCATTCCCTGATTCACTGTTCCATTTATTAAGCTCTCCTATAAAGAAAAAAAACCTTTGGGGTCTGATCTCCAGAACTGGTGTGTTTTGTGGTTAAGGTTCTTGATACTGAAAGCTTTGATTTGCTTGTTTTGGATAGCATGCAAAATAAGCATCTTGATGAAGTGATGGAAATAGAAAGGCAGGCCTATCCCTTTCCTTGGAAAAGGTCGATGTTTGCAACAAGTTTATCCTCTAAAGATAAATGCCTGATTCTCACTGGTGATCAGAAAATAATTGGCTACGCCGTTATCAGTTTTGTATTGGATGAAGCTCACCTCTTAAATATCTGTATTGGGCCTGAATATGAAAGTAAAGGATTGGGGCGGCAATTGTTAAGGCAGGTGGTTCTGTTGGCTATAGAGAATAAAAGTACTATGTTTTTTTTAGAAGTGAGGCGTTCAAATGAGCGCGCTATAAATTTATATTTTTCGGAAGGGTTTAATGAAGTAGGAGTAAGACCTAATTACTATCCATCTGACAGGGGAAGGGAGGATGCTATTCTCATGACTCTGGATTTAAGTATCGACACCTTTGCTTAATTGTATCACCAAACTTATTGATGCAAGCCCTCAACATTATATAGGAAATCTTGTTTTAAATGTCTCAGTTTCTTGATGAAGTAAATAGTAGAAGAACATTTGCGATTATCTCTCACCCAGATGCGGGTAAAACGACCATAACAGAAAAGGTCTTGCTTTTTGGTCACGCCATTCAAAAAGCAGGTACGGTCAAAGGCAAAAAAAGTGGTCAGCATGCGAAGTCTGATTGGATGGAAATGGAGAAGGAAAGAGGAATCTCGGTAACAACTTCTGTAATGCAGTTTCCATATAATGAATGTTTGGTGAATTTGCTGGATACACCTGGACATGCTGACTTTTCTGAAGATACGTACCGAACATTAACAGCTGTCGATTCTTGTCTGATGGTGATAGATGCTGCCAAAGGTGTAGAGGAGAGAACAGTTAAGCTGATGGAGGTAACAAGGCTTCGAGATACGCCAATAATTACCTTTATGAATAAGTTGGATCGAGATACTCGTGATCCGATTGAATTGCTTGATGAGGTGGAAAGTGTTTTAAATATCGCTTGTGCGCCAATAACTTGGCCTATTGGTATGGGTAAGGAATTTAAGGGCGTTTACAATCTATATACCGATGAAGTGACTCTTTACCAGACCGGTCAGGGGCACAAAATACAAGAAAAAAGAATCATTAAAGGTATAAATAACCCCGAGCTCGAAAAAAAAATTGGCGCTTATGCGCAGGATTTAAAAGATGAAATAGAGTTGGTTAAAGGTGCTTCTCATGAGTTTGATCTTGATCTATTTCTATCGGGTGAGTTAACGCCTGTATATTTTGGAACAGCTCTAGGTAACTTTGGTGTCGATCATATGTTGGATGGTTTGACCGAGTGGGCTCCTGCGCCTTTATCAAGAGAGTCAAAGACGCGCGTTGTGTCTTCTACAGAAGAAAGTTTTACGGGTTTTGTTTTTAAAATTCAGGCGAATATGGATCCGCAGCATAGGGATCGTATTGCTTTTATGCGTATATGTTCTGGTATTTATCAAAAAGGCATGAAGCTCAAGCATGTTCGTATAAATAAGGATGTCAGGATATCTGATGCTGTGACCTTTATGGCGGGTGATCGTGAGCATGCAGAGTTTGCCTATGCTGGTGATATTATTGGTGTGCACAATCATGGCACGATACAGATTGGAGATGCATTTACTGAGGGAGAAAATCTACATTTCACAGGTATTCCAAACTTTGCCCCTGAATTATTTAGACGGATTAGGCTTAAAGATCCGTTAAAAATGAAACAATTAAATAAAGGTTTAATTCAATTATCTGAAGAGGGGGCTGTGCAGGTCTTTCGTCCGTTTAAGTCCAATGACTTGATTGTTGGTGCTGTAGGTGTGCTTCAGTTTGATGTTGTTGTTCATAGGCTAAAATCGGAGTATAAGGTTGAAGCTATCTATGAGCCAATTAATGTTGCTACTGCTCGTTGGGTGACTTGTACTAACCAAGCCAAGTTGTCTGAGTTTGAAAAAAAATGTTATGACAATCTAGCGTTGGATGGAGGTGATAACCTGACTTATATTGCACCAACACTAGTAAATCTGCAATTGTCTCAAGAGCGTTATCCTGATATTAAATTTAGAAAAACACGAGAGCATTGATTTAACATGTTCGCTGATACTCATTGTCATTTGGACTTTCCAGAGCTGTCCTCAAAGCTTCTATCACTTCAAGATGAAATGACTAATAAGCGGTTAGGGATGATAATTATTCCTTCAGTGGCAAGAAAGAATTGGTCAAATGTAGTAGAGATATGTGATCAGGATAATCGATTCTTTTTTGGTTTAGGTTTACATCCATATTATATTGATAATCATGAAATTAGTGACGCATCTCATTTGGCAAGAGAGGTTTCTAATTTTAAAAAAGAAAAATCTGATAAGTTGGTTGCAGTAGGTGAAATTGGCTTGGATTTCACTTGTCCAAATAAAGAAAAACAGATTGGATTATTTGAAGCTCAGTTGGCAATAGCTGAAGAGTATGAATTACCAGTGATAATTCATACAAGAAAGGCGCATGCTGAAACTCTGCGCAGTCTTAAGAAATACAATCTGGTGGGTGGTGTCGTCCATGCTTTTTCTGGGAGTTTTGAACTCATGATGGGGTATGTCGATCAGGGTTTGAAAATAGGTGTAGGGCCGGTGATTACTTGGCCTACGTCTACTAAGACTAGAAACGCAATAATGAAGGCACCGTTAGATGTATTGCTTCTAGAGACTGATTCTCCAGATATGGCGGTTGCAGGAGTTGAAAAGGGTTTTGGCAGCCCCGTAAATGTGCGTGAAGTTTTTTCTGAGCTGAATAAAATACGAAATGAAAGTGAATCTCGGCTAGAGAGTGTTTTGTGGGAAAGTAGTATCCAGTTGTTTATGAGGAAGCCTTATAATTAAAGAGGTGAAAAAAAACTGGTAATTGGGTTTTGTTTTGTATTACAATTCGCGCCCTAAAAAATTATCGATGTAAAGTTTTGAGTCAGCCCCGTCTCACTAAGTTATGTCGATATCTAGAAGCACCTAAATATATGAATTATTTAGGGTTGGTAAGCTCAATAGAGCATATAAAGGCGAAATTAAATGAAAACGTTAAGTGCAAACCCAGAACGCGTAAGACGCGACTGGTATGT
>JBFJZQ010000143.1:0-8010 GCA_041622015.1 Oleiphilaceae bacterium | reverse complement strand
GGGAGGACTTAACAATATTGAGCGAGGTTTATCCAGCCAATTAAGTCACAGTTTGAGACAGCAAGATGCCTTGGTTGTTTTTGAGCAGAGCCAGGTCGCATTACATGCTGATTTGCGCAACGCACCCAGTCATTATACTGAGCAGTTAACCTTGTCGAATGCTGCTGATTACGCAAAACAGGCCGGTGTTCAATTTGTTGTGTCGGGGGTTATTCGTGACTTAAGCCTGGAAGATCCTGAAGCTTTTTCAACAAGTTATTGGACCAAAATAAAGCGTTTGGCAGGCAAAACTAATCAGAATAGGCAATTTGTAGTTGATCTGTTTGTGCATGATGGTTTTAGTGGTGAGATTGTCTGGCAAAAACAATTTGCTACTCGTGGAAAATGGCAAGCAGATTTAACCGATCAGCTTGGTTTTGAATCTCCCTCTTTTTGGCGTGAAGATTATGGCCAGCAAATAGCGTTAGTCTTGAAAAGTATGGCGACGAATGTCACAGAACAGATAAAGTGTCAGCCATTCATGACGCGTATTTCTCGAGTAGAAGGGCAGACTTTGCATTTTTCATCTGGAGCCAGTTCAGGAATTCGCCCAGGAGATACCTTGGCTTTATATCGAACCTCTAACTTTTATGATTCTGATCGTTTGGCCGGTGTCGATTTAGAAAACGTCAAAACCGCACTGACTGTTTCTCAGGTACATCCTAATTTTGCAAGCGGGACTATCTCGGTCGACCCGGGTAGATTAAATATTCAGGAGGATGACTTGCTCATTGCTTGGTAGGAAAAGCTTATAATATGGTGCTTAGTTAAACCCATCTGGCTAGAAGGAAAACAATTAAGCCGCCAATAAGTTTTTGCCATAGTCGTTTTTGTTTAAAACTCTTGACATCTAATTCTTCAGACTCTCGCAAATCGATTTCAAAGTGACTGGCTAACTGTTTTTTGCTTTCGGGGAGTTGAAGGCTGTAATCTAACTCCAAGTCATGGTGCAAGCTTCGTCGATTTAAATTGCTTGAGCCAATTGCAGCCCAATCATCGATGATGAGGGTCTTGGCATGAAGCATTCTGTGTTGAAACTCGAAAATGCGAGTCCCTGCATCCAATAAACGATTAAAAAAATAGCTCGACGCCCAAGGTATAAAAAAGATGTCGGAGGTTCTTGGTAATAAAATTCTGACATCTACCCCGCGTGAGCTGGCATAAGCGAGCGCTTCAAGTAGCTTTTTGTCTGGAACAAAATAAGCATTGGTTATCCAAATCTTTTCGTTCGCATCTCTTATTCGCTTAAGAAATCTTTTATGCTGTTTTTTTCTCAGTGATCTGGTGAAATTAAATATGAAGGGCGTCTTTGGTATGTGCAACGCAGCTTGCCTTTTCGACTGTCTGGTCCAGCAGGCGTCAAAAGCTATTTGTAGTGGTTTTAAATTCAAACCCTTGATTTCGATAGCGGTATCTCGCCAGTGTTCACCTTTATTTTCTTTTGGAAGGTGCTTTTGAGTAATATTAAAACTGCCTAACCATGTCGTTTTTTGATCTATTATCAAAAGCTTGCGATGGTCTCGTTTGTTAATGGATGCAAATAAATGAAGTAGTTTTGCCAAGCCTTGATGTTTGGTGCGTGATAAGCGCCATTGCTCGATATGCCAGGGTAAGGGGTGAAATATTTTAACCTCAGCACCAGCATGGATAAGTTTATTGGCAAGTTGATAAAAATCGATGCAGGCGCCTATACCGTCCGTTAGAAGGCGAACTTTAAGGTTCTTTTTTGCTGCATTCGTTAATGCATTGATGACTCTGTTACCGAGTTCATCGTTATCAAATATATAGACTTCTAGGTCTATTGATTTTTCAGCATTATCAATTGCTTTGATGATGCCATCGAAGTAGGCATTTGAATCGGTATATATGATTTCTTGTAGGTTTGAAGATGGCAACATTTTTGGATGCTCATTGAGCTTCGTCGAAATAGCTATATTGAACCTCGTCGAAATACTTGTGTTGAGCTTCGTCGAAATACTTGTGTTGAGCTTCGTCGAAATACTTGTGTTGAGCCTTGCCGAAGCATGTACGATGACTCTAAAAGTTAGTTTAATTATATCTTCGATACTTTTTAGTAGCGTTTAAGTCTTTAAGTCTTTAAGTCTTTAAGTCACTAAACCGTTAGATGGGTTTTAGCTGTCGTTTTTATACGCTCAAGCATTGATCTTAAGCCATTGCCTCGGGTCGGGCTAATATGGCGCATTAAATCCATTTTGGTAAACAGTGCTTCCACATCTTCTTCGACTATTTCTGAAGGTGTTTTGGCATTTAATGCAGCCAATACAATCGCAGCAAGGCCTTTGACTATAATAGCGTCGCTTTCTAGCATAACGTACATAAGCCCAGATGGGTCATCATAATAATGGCTTAACCATACTTGGCTCTGACAACCATGTACCAAATTTTGTTCAGTTTTCTCAGCTTCAGGAAAAGCCGGCAGGGATTTACCTAAATCTATAATATAGCTGTAACGTTCTTCCCAATCATCGAGAAATTCAACCGTCTCGAGAATGTCACTGATAGTGATGGTGTTTCCAAATGGGTTGTCTTTGTGTGTCTCTAGAGGAATAGCGCTCATTACTTGCTCTGCTTTTTTAGTCAATGCTGTCGAAATTTATGGAGTGCTTTATAGTAGCCCCAATTCTAACTTTGCTTCATCACTTAGTCGATCATTGTTCCACGGTGGATCGAAAACGAGTTCAATCAGAACCTTATCAACATTGGGTACCTGGGCCACTTTACGTTCAACATCCGCAATCATTGAGGGCCCCATTCCGCAACCTGGCGCGGTTAAGGTCATATCGATATGGACTTCTTGCTGCTCTACAGCTGTTTTGACTGTCTCACACTTGTAAATTAGGCCTAGATCAACAATATTAACCGGGATTTCGGGGTCATAGCATTGTCTAAGTGCTGCCCAAACGTTGTCTTCATTAATGCTGCCATCGGCAGGAATCTCAAATTCTTCCAATTCGACCGTTTTACCCAGGGCGTCAGCATCTTTGCCATCAATGCGTGCAAGGTTGCCATTAACGGCAACAGTAAAGGTTCCACCTAGCGCTTGGGTGATAGTGACAAACGAGTTTTTAGGAATCATGATTTCGGTGCCAGAAGGCACTAGTCGGGCTTCACACTCTCGTTTGGTTACCACCACTTCTCTTTCGTGCATGACTTGCTCTCTATTGGATATTGATATTAACGCTTTATTCTTCAGTGACGGTGAAGCTTTCGCCGCAGCCGCATTCACCCTTTACATTCGGGTTTTTAAATTGAAACATTGAGTTGAGGCCAACTTTTATAAAATCAATTTCGGTTCCGAAGAGTAGAGGCATGTCTTTGTTTGGTACAAAAACCTGGATTGCTTCGTCAAATTCAAACACTCTATCATCGCTTGCTGGTGCTTCACTTAGTTCGGTTTCATACATAAAACCCGAGCAGCCACTTTTTTCGAGAAACAACTTAAAGCCTTTTTTATCTGGTTGCTTGCTTAGTTCTCGCTTGATGTGTTTTTTAGCACTTTCCGATAGGGTGATGGCTTGTTTTGGGTCATAGCTTGCTATTGTCATAAATATCTCTTAAACCTGATTGACTAAACAAACATGCGTTGGATTTTAGCCAGCGCAGTAAACAGTGTTTCAACTTCTTCCAAGGTGTTATAAAAGGCAAACGATGCGCGAGCGGTACCTGGAATATCAAAACGCTCCATTAGAGGCATAGCGCAATGATGACCTGTTCGTATACCGATTCCCTGTTGATCTAATAAGGTACCAATATCGCTAGGATGCAGGCCTTCTATTAGGAAGGACATTACAGGGACCTTATTGTGTGAGGTTCCAATAATGCGCATTCCCGGAATATCTCTGGATAATTCTTCGGCGCGTTTTAATAAAGCATTTTCGTGTGCTTCTATCTGCTCTCTATCTTGGGCATTAATATAGTCTATTGCTGCTTTAAGCCCGATAGCTTCACAAATAGGCGGAGTGCCCGCTTCAAATTTATAGGGTAGTTGATTATAAGTTGTGCCACTAAAACTGACACGTTCAATCATTTCACCACCACCTTGGTATGGGGGCATCGCTTCTAGTTTGTTTGCCTTGCCGTAAAGTACACCTAGTCCGGTTGGGCCAAATAGTTTGTGCGATGAAAAGACATAGAAGTCACAATCTAAAGCCTGGACATCCACTTTGAAGTGAGGAACCGCCTGAGCGCCATCAATCACGGTGATGATGTTTGAAGCTTTAGCTGTATCGATAAACGGCTTAACCGGGTTAATAGTGCCCAATACATTCGAAACGTGGGTCAGGGCCAATATTTTGGTTTTAGGGTTAATCAGCTCAACGAGTTGGGCATGATCAAGTTCACCTTGATCATTGACCTCTAATACTTTTAATGCTGCCCCGGTACGTTCAGCTAACATTTGCCAAGGAACAATATTGGCATGATGTTCCATGCCACTGACAATAATTTCATCACCATTGTTGAGCAAGCCAGCCAAGCCATTGGCAATCAGGTTTATTGCTTCTGTTGTACCTTTGGTCCAGATAATTTCTTTTCTGGAGGCAGCATTGATAAACTTTTGTACTGTGTCGCGAGCTGCTTCAAAACTATGTGTTGCTCTGTCGCCTAAGGTGTGTGCGCCGCGGTGGACATTGGCATTATCATGTTGATAATAATACATCATGCTATCAATTACCGACTGAGGTTTTTGGGCGCTCGCAGCACTGTCAAGATAGACTAAAGGCTTGTTATGGACTTCCTGATTAAGAATAGGGAAGTCTTGGCGAAGAGTTTCAAGCATAATTATGAATTTATTCCTTACTTAGATTTTAAAGCTAAGAATTTTGGCTAATGTCTGTTCCCAGTATTCAGCAACTCCAAGAACCGGTGCTGCTCTAACAATTTCAAGAACAAAGCCCAAGGTGAGCATTAATTTTGCTTGCTCATGTTCTATGCCACGGGTTTTTAAATAATAGAGTTCTGTTTCATCAAGCTGTCCGATCGTCGTACCGTGTGCGCACTTCACATCATCTGCATAGATTTCTAGCTCAGGCTTTGAATCAATCTCAGCCTCAGAAGACAGTAAAAGATTCTTGTTACTCATCGAACCAAGTGTTTTTTGGGCATCAGGATGAATGTGAATGCGGCCATTAAATACGATTTGAGACTGTTTATCGGCAATACAACGATAGTTTTCATTGCTGGTGCAATGAGGCGCAATATGTTCAATGCAAGTGTGGCAATCGACATGTTGTTTGTCGGTGGTTACACAGATGCCGTTTAAATCGCATTCGGCTCCTGCTCCCATCATTTTGACTAATAAGTCATGACGGTTTAATTGATTCCCTAATGATAAACAGTAGCTTTCAAAACGCGCATCGCGCATAAGTGAAACGCCGGTGCTGGCAATATGACGACAGGCATCAGCATCTAGATTCATTTTTAAAAATGTTAATTTAGCGTTGGCAGAAACATGAATATCAGTTACCGAGTTTAAGATTGCCGAATTCTGTTTGCTAACAATATCTACCGCGTTCAAACCGCTGTGTGTCGCGCTTTCTTCGATGATAGTCATAGAGGCATTTTTGCCTATCTTGACAAATACTCTAGGAAAACTGTTACCTTCGCCGGTATGTTGAAATACAATTTTTAGCGGCTTGCTGATGTGCTGATTGTCAGCTAGCTCGATGTATAGACCATTTTGTAGAAAAGCAGCATTTAGGTCTGCAAACATCAAGTTGTTGGAGCTGGCAATTGCACCTGACGTGACTTCTTTTATTTGGTTATCATTTAAATCTGCAAATGCTTTTAGCGTTAAACCATCGATAACAGGAAGTGCTTGTGCAAGTTTTCCGTTCGTTAGAATTATTGTGTTGCAGTCTAACGAGTAAGCTTCTGTATAGGCTTCACTGATAGCGTCATTTGAAGCTATAGCATCTGTTTCAGTCGCGCTAATACCCAAGCGTTTGGAGGAGTATTTCCAGGCTTCTGTTTTACGAGTCGGAATACTCCACTCAACAAGCTTGGCTTGTTTGTTCGCGCTATAGTCTTTTAAAGAAGACTGCAATTCTTGGCTTGTTTCTACACCAAAATTGATTGTTTGTAAGGTACTCATATTTACTGCCCTTAAGCTGTTGCTTCTTCCTCAATACCCAACCATGCATAGCCTTTCGCTTCTAGCTCAAGTGCTAATTCCTTTCCGCCAGATTTAATGATCTGGCCTTTGGCAAGAACATGCACAAAGTCTGGAACGATATAATCTAAAAGGCGTTGGTAGTGAGTGATCATGACCACAGACTTATCCGGTGCACGAAGGGCGTTGACGCCATCGGCGACAACTTTCAATGCATCAATGTCTAGGCCTGAATCTGTTTCATCTAGAATTGCAAGAGAAGGTTCAAGCATGAGCATTTGCATAATTTCATTACGCTTCTTTTCGCCACCAGAGAAGCCTTCGTTAACCCCGCGCTTTAAAAAAGCAGGATCAAGATTAACTTGCGCAATTTTAGCTTTAGCTTGCTTCATGAATTCGGCGGCATTAATTTCACCAAGGCCGCGATGCTGACGAATGTTATTAATGGCTGTCTTCATGAATTGAAGATTACTCACGCCGGGTATTTCGACAGGATATTGAAAAGCAAGAAATACGCCTTCGCGTGCACGCTCTTCGGTTGCCATCTCTAGTAGATCTTTACCTTGATATGACACGGAACCCGAGGTGATCTCGTAGGCCTCGTTACCAGCCAATACTTGTGAAAGTGTACTTTTACCTGAGCCATTTGGCCCCATAATGGCATGCACTTCACCTGGCTTAATGGACAGATTGAGGCCTTTAAGAATTTCTTGACCTTCTACGCTTACGTGTAAGTTTTTAATCTCTAACATTATCATCTCTCTTTTTAGCCTACCGAACCTTCAAGGCTGACTTCTAGTAATTTGGTTGCTTCAACGGCGAATTCCATCGGAAGTTCTTTAAAGACTTCTTTACAGAACCCGTTCACGATCATGGATACTGCATGTTCGGCATCAATGCCGCGTTGTTTACATAAGAATAACTGGTCATCACTCACTTTAGAGGTGGTGGCTTCGTGTTCTACAACTGCTGACTTATTCTTACTTTCGATATAGGGGAAAGTATGCGCGCCACATTGATCGCCAATGAGTAGCGAGTCACATTGTGTATAGTTTCGGGCGTTTTCAGCTCCGGGGCCAATTCTTACCAAGCCACGGTAACTACTATCACTTTTACCGGCAGAAATACCTTTCGATATAATGGTGCTTCGAGTGTTTTTGCCCAGGTGGATCATCTTGGTGCCGGTATCGGCTTGCTGATAATTGTTGGTAAGAGCAACAGAATAAAATTCACCGACGCTATTATCACCGCGCAGAATACAGCTTGGATATTTCCAGGTAATCGCTGAACCGGTTTCAACCTGAGTCCAGCTTACTTTTGAGTTTTTACCGATGCAAGCCGCACGCTTAGTTACGAAGTTGTAAATGCCGCCATGGCCATTTTCATCGCCCGGATACCAATTCTGTACGGTTGAATATTTGATTTCGGCATCATCTAAAATAACTAATTCAACCACCGCAGCATGAAGTTGGTTTTCGTCACGCATTGGCGCGGTACAACCTTCAAGATAGCTCACGTGGCTGCCTGCTTCGGCAACGATTAATGTCCGCTCGAACTGGCCAGTGTTTGCTTCATTGATTCGAAAATAAGTCGATAGCTCTAGAGGGCAGCGCACCCCTTTTGGAATAAATACAAAGGAGCCATCACTGAAAACCGCAGAGTTCAGTGCCGCATAGTAGTTGTCACGTTGGGGAACGACACTGCCAAGATACTTTTTGACTAATTCAGGGTGAGAGTGAACCGCTTCAGAAATAGGGCAGAAGATAACACCGGCTTCTGTGAGCTTTTCTTTGAATGTGGTGCCGATGGATACGCTGTCGAATACGGCATCTACCGCAACG
>JBFJZQ010000142.1:0-8041 GCA_041622015.1 Oleiphilaceae bacterium | reverse complement strand
GGGTACCGGAGCCAACTAGCAGCAATAATTTTGGTGCCTATATTACTAGGTGCAACCTGGGCGCACTGGGATTCAGGTTGGCTATTTATTAATACAGGAGGCGGCTGGGAATATCCGTTGGTACTTGTTTTCATGGCGATTGCTCAGGTTTTCTTAGGAAATGGACAATATGCAGTGACAAAGGAGGTTTTCAATGCAAAATGAAAATATTGAACTTATCGCATACAAGTTATGCCCTTATGTGCAACGATCGGTAATCACTCTTAAAGAAAAAGGTGTTAAATATCGACGCATTGACATCGACCTATCCAATAAGCCGGGTTGGTTTTTAGAACGATCGCCTACGGGAAAAGTACCTGTGCTGACGATAGATAATGAGATAAATATTTTCGAGTCAGCCGTTATTTGTGAGTATCTCGATGAACTCACAGAAGGACCTTTATTGCCTTCAGATCCTACGTTGAAAGCATTCCAGCGATCATGGATTGAGTTTGCTTCTCAGACTCTAGATGTCATTAGCCGGTATTATGGTGCAAAAGACAGGGAGAGTTTTTATGAGGCTCAAGCAAAACTAAGAGACCGTTTCGAAAAGCTTGAACAAGCTGTTATTGGGCCTTACTTTTCAGGGGTCAATTTTATGATGGTGGATGCAGCCTATGCCCCGGTGTTTCGGTACTTTGATGTGTTTGCGCATCTGATCCAAATTGAATTGTTCGATGGGCTCAAAAAGACAAATATCTGGCGCAAGCAACTTGCCTCTCGACAATCAGTGAAGGATGCGGTATCAGAAGATTTTGCGAAGGAATTGATTGAATTTGTCGTTAGAAAGCAAAGCTATCTTTCAGGTTTGCTGCAAGAACGTCATGGTTTTATTCTCTAAAGACACTCTGAAATTGGACAGCAAATGTTGACATCTGACTTCAGGCGTAATGGAATGATTACCCTATTTATACGTATTGTATTTATCGCATAATCTTCGGACTATTCAGGTCAGTTTTTAATCTTTCTGTCATCAGATCGATAAAAGCACGCACCTTTGCTGATGTTAAACGCCCTTCCCGGTGAATGATATGGATTGGTAAGGGTGGTAGTTCAAATTCTGGCAGGATGATCTCAAGCTTACCATGCTCTAACTCTTCATTAACTTGATATGAAAGCACTCTGGTGATGCCAAAATTCTGCACTGCGGCATTTATAGCGGCTTGATTTGTGGTCACATTTAATCGCGGTTTTAACGGGTGTAAAAATTTCTTGCCATTGAGGTTAAAATACCAATCCAGTGCAAAACTGCCTGAACTGGAGGCGATAACTGTGTGCTGGCTTAACTGTTCTGGGGAGTGCGGCGCACCGTATTGATGAAGATACTCCTGGCTGGCTACAAGAATGAGTCGTGTCTGGCCAATTCTTCGTGCATGCATCGAAGAGTCAGGCAGCTCACCAATTCGAATGCCGATATCAAAGCCTTCCTCTAATAAATTCACAACTCTATCCAAAAAGGCAGTGTTGATTCTGGTTTCAGGATATCGACTCAAATAATCCACTACCGTAGGCATGACGTAAAGTTGGCCAAACAAAACTGGTGCCGTAATGCTTAATAAGCCACGTGGCTGTGCATTAATGCCAGTGACGGCTTCATTGGCTCGCTCGACATCATGTAGAATTTTTTTTACATCCTCCAAATAACCTTTACCCGCTTCAGTTGCACGCACAAAACGGGTTGTTCTGTTCAATAAATTCACTCCTAGTTCTTTTTCCAGTGAGGCAATTGCTCTTGTTACCGCTGGAGGCGACATCTTCAATTTTCTGCCTGCGGATGCAAAGCCTTCTTCCTCTGCAACGGTTGCAAACACCTTCATTAAATAGAGTTGATCCATATAGGTCGCCATTATTTCATTTTAAGGAATAATGTATTGTCATATACGATTATTCTTTATTCAATAGGAATTTGTAACACTGTTCCTCGTGCGAGAAGGCGCTTTTCAAAACGATGCTTCTCAAATCAACGAATCGCTTCATAAACGTATAGATAGAAGGAAACAACGATGAGCAGAATTAATTTAGTGACCCATGAGCAAGCAAATGCGGAACAAAAAGAGTTATACCTGGCCATAGAGAGTCAATTGGGTATGGTACCGAATTTCCTGAAAATTTTTGCTAATTCTCCTGCCGCACTCAGAGCTTTCTTGGGTTTGCATGGTATTGCCAATGAAGGTTCTTTGACGCCTTCCATAAAAGAAAGTATTGCGCTGGCTTTGGCTGAACAGAATGCCTGCCAATACTGTGTATCAGCACATAGTGCGATTGGTCGGAAAGTTGGCTTGTCTAACGAAGAGATTGATGCTAATCGATCTGGCAGCAGTCTAGATAGTAAAACCTCTATTGCTGTGAAATTTGCACGTTCTCTGGCCAAAAATAATGGTGCTGTGAATACTGCAGAATTATTGGAAGTGCGTGAAGCCAGTTTTAGTGATGCTGATATCGTTGAAATTATCACGCACGTAGGTATGAACGTGTTAACCAATATTCTTGGTAAAGCGAGTAGGGTTGAAATCGATTTTCCAAAAGTCGAATTGAAATACGAATCTTGATGTCTTTTTAATACTGACGAAACCTGATCGCTATCGCCTCAGAGGTTTAAGCCTCTGAGGCGATATATGTGTTTGCCGGGAGGTATAAGATGGCACATAAATATGCAGAAATCGTGTTCACGGATAAGGTTAAGCAAGTCCAGGCCGAGCAGGGTAGCCGTTCGAATTACACATCGATGGAACATGGGGAAGATTATAATTTTCTGATGAGCCTGGAAGAAGCTGCGTTCATCGAATCACGCGATAGTTTTTACGTGGCAAGCGTGAGTGAAACGTGTTGGCCCTATGTACAGCATCGAGGTGGACCTGCCGGATTTGTCAAAGTGCTTGATGCATCCACAATCGGATTTGCTGATTTCACAGGTAACCGTCAATACGTCAGTACGGGTAATTTCAGAACGAATAATCGTGTAGCGTTATTCTTTATGGATTACCCAAACCGTCGTCGCCTGAAAATGATGGGACTGGTAGAACAAGTTCGTGAGGATGATTGGAACACACAGGCTAAGTTGGAAGTAGAAGGTTATGGTGCCAGGGTTGAGCGTGCGTTTTTGATTCATATCCAAGCCTTTGACTGGAATTGCCCGCAACATATAACCCCTCGTTACACTGAACATGAGATTGAACAACAAATAGCACCTTTGTTAGAAGAAAACAGACAATTAAAAATACTTCAAAAAGAGCAACTGCAAATTCTGCAGAAAGAGATGTTTACTGCAAGCATGGCTCGTCAGGAGCACCTGAAAAAGAAAAGTCACCAGATGGTCGGTTCAGTTCAGTTATCGTTAACGATAAGTGGTATCAGGCAGCTTTGCCGCAATGTGCGGGCATATGAGCTCAAAACCTTCGATTCGGTTGCCTTGCCTGAATTCGAGGCCGGCGCTCATTTGAAAATTAAGGTCCCACTTGATAATGGCGATCTCGTTATCCGTCATTATTCAATATGCTCTAATCCGCAAAGACGGGATATTTATGAAATTGCGGTTTTAGACACAGAAACTGAACAAAGCGCTTCAACAGTGATTCATGAGACTTTTGCGCTTGGTGCACAAATACAAAGCGATCTACCAGAGAATTATTTCAGCTTGCATAAAGATTCCCGCCCGGCGGTTCTTATTGCCGGTGGCATAGGCATAACGCCGATCATGTCGATGGCGCATGCCTTATTGACGAGAGGCAGTCATTTCCATCTGCATTATGCAGGACGAACTCTTAAAGACATGCCATTTCGTGCAGAATTGGAACAGACGTTCTCTGATCAGATCACTATCTACCCCAGTGAACATAGAAAACTGGATGTGATGCAAATCATGCAAACTTCGCCCGCTGATGCCGTATTTTATGTTTGTGGTCCGAATTCACTCATAAACGCAGTAAGAGATTCTGCCAGAATACTCGGGATAGATGAAAATCGTGTTCAGTTAGAACGTTTTGACGCAGGTAATAAGAAAGCGTTGCATCCCTTTGCGGTTCATCTGGACAACAGTGAAAAAGTTATTCATGTGAGTGAAACTCAAAGTCTGCTTGATGCGCTCCTGGCGGAGGGGGTAAACGTTCCTTTCAGTTGTAAGGCCGGGGCCTGCAAAAGCTGTGTCGTCAGAGTACTGGAAGGTGACGTCGATCACCATGATAACTGTTTAACCAATACCGAAAGAACAGAACAAAGTTTGATGTGTGCCTGTGTTTCACGGGCCAGGTCAGACTCATTAATGATTGAGTTGAAACAACCATAGAGGAATTGAATCATGGATTTTACCTTTGATATTGAAGACATTAGAGAACCACTACCTGATTTTACCCGTGAGTCAGCAATCCGTAAGGTTCGGCTGGCAGAAGATGCATGGAACAATAAAGACCCAAGGAAAATTGCGACAGCCTATAGTCTGGATAGTCGCTGGCGCAATCGGGATACCTTTCTTGAAGGGCGAGAAGAAATTGTTACGTTCCTGACGGAAAAATGGAATAAAGAAAAAGATTACCGACTGATCAAGGAGCTTTGGGCATGGCAAGGTAATGTCATAGCGGTGCGTTATGTTTATGAGTGGCATGACGATAATGGTCAGTGGTTTAGATCACATGGTAATGAAAACTGGAAATTCAACGACAAAGGCTTAATGACAGAACGCCATGCCAGCATTAATGATGTGAAGATTAATGAGACGGAACGGAAGTTTCGTTGGCCAGCGGGTCGTCGTCCGGATGATCATCTGGGTTTATCAGAATTGGGATTTTAAGTATCCCGTCGTTTGAATTTCTTTGGAGAACGCAATGTTAATACCTATAGCCAGACGCATCATCGGTTTACTTCCAGACAATGCAGGATTTCATACGGCACGTTTTCTAGCAGAACGTCCGTTCACGGCCAAGCTGAAAGTCCGAGATATCGCGATGCTCAAATCGGCATCTCATTCTAAGATCAAAAGCCAAAAGCATCAGATTGATGTCTGGCAGTGGGGTAAAGGCCCGACTATTGTTTTTGTACATGGCTGGGGCGGCAGAGGCGTGCAACTGGCTGCTATGGCAAAAAAAGTCGCAGAGCACGGTTTCAAGGCAATTGTATTTGACGCCAGAGGGCATGGCGATATGGCGCCATCTACAGCCACATTCACGACTCTGCTTGAGGATATCATTACGGTGAGCGCTTCGCTGAATGAGCCCGTTCATGCGTATGTTGGGCACTCAGCTGGTGGCTTGTGCATGATGGCTGCTCGTTATCGCAACCAGATTTCGGCGCAAACTTATGTCTGCCTTTCTTCGCCAAAAGCACCTTATGTTCCATTGAACGAAATAAAAAAGCTGTTGAATCCTTCTGAAACCATAATGCAAAGGCTTGAGGATTACTATTCAGATCAATTCGATTTATCGATGCAGCAGCTGAATGAAGCGGTTTGTTATTCCTTGCCTGAAGAGGATCGACTGATGCTGGTTTTTGATGAAAATGATGATCGCGTCAAACCGGATGACGCTCAGGTAATCAGCAGTCAATGGGCTGGAGCCCGTATAATGAAAACTCAAGAGCTCGGGCATATGAAAGTGCTCTGGCAGCCTGAGATTATCGATGAAGTTTGTGAGTTTATTATCCAGGGAAGACAATAACGAATTTGGCGTGAAGTGGCCGGGCCATGTTCACGCCGTAAAATCCTGAGCAACGCACTAAGATTTAGGTTTTGCTTGGCTTTGATTCCAGGCGAATTCTTTGATCTTTTCAAAATCAAGATGATCACCCTCATCTTTACCATAGTAAGCCTCTCGAACGACTCCGTTACCATCAATTAAAAAGTCTGCCGGCATGGTATGCATCCGACCGCCAATTGTTAAGGGTATATAGCCTTTAAAAAACATGGCATAGAGAAGTGTCGGCAATCTGAAGATCATGCCTTTGAGCACGCCGAGCCAGGATGTGCTGATACCAAACTGATCATGCACAACACCGCCGGCATCCGCCAGAATGGGGAAGGGGGCTTTATGTTTTTCTGCATAACGCTGCAATTCAGGCAAGGTAGATTCAAAAACGGCCACAATCGTAAATCCCTCGGGTAATTCATGCATACGCTTTATCAGCTTGTGCAAGCGGATGTTGCAAAAAGGGCATGAAGCAAAGCGGAAGAATGCCAGAAGATAGGGCTTCCCTGACATATCCGTTAATTTAAACTCGCTTCCATCAAGTGAGGGCAGCGTAAACGCGGGAATTTTTTGTTCTGGTTTCAACATCGATTCTCCTTCTATCATAGTCAAATAAAACTTTGGTAAGTTTGTCGGATGACGAAGGGTTAAACTTACTAACCAGAAAAAATAAATATTATGACCTCCGATAAGCACCCGGTGAAATACCGAAGTTTTGCTTGAAGGCCTTACTGAATGCAGCCTCTGAGGCATAGCCGGTCTTTTCCGCTATGGCCTGCATACTCAATGTACTTTCGCTCAATAGGTGTCTGGCTTTTTGCATGCGCCAGTTCATAAGATATGATTTGGGTGATTCGCCTACCATTTTAGTGAAGCGTTCTGTGAAAGCGCTGCGAGAGAGGGCTGCCTGATCTGCCAGCGTGTTGACTGTCCAAAGACTTTCTTGTTCATTATGGATAAGGTTAAGTACCTTGCCGATTCTTGTGTCGGCTAGTGCCTGCAGGTAACCTTGTTCATGGTTGACATTCATCATATAAAGACGAAGTAATTGTATAAACAGTATTTCAGTTAAGCGGTCACTCACAATTGTTGAGCCGGGGCTTGGCTGTCTGGTTTCGGAAGATAACACTTGAACCAGTGTCTTGAGCCATCCTATATCGATATTTGCATCTGCTTTGATGTGAATGAAACAGGGTAGGCTTTTAATAAGTGGGTGCCTGATAGACGAGTCATATTCAAACGCACCACACATCAGCGTGTTTTGGACGCTTGATTGTGGGTGATCAGACACTTTGTAAAAAGGATTGTCGCCGCTGACAATACGGTTTACTGCTTCATTGCCAGGTAATCTTTCACTTTCCAGGTTATCGCCGATCCAATGAGCACCCCCAGTCGGGAAAGCCACAATATCGCCTTCATTGATTCGCACCGGTTCTTTGTGATTAACAGCTTTAAGCCAGCAGGAGCCCTCCATTAATACATGAAAAAGGCCACTTTCCCTCTTATCAATATCCATGCCCCAATGGGTATTGAAATGACTGCAGAAATAAGTGCTGGTATGAAGTCGAATAGTTTTCAGGATGTCAGACAGGGCGTCCATAAAATACCTTAGAAATAGCTTATTTTAGAACGTACAGCATAGCTCGACTTATCATCAACGCGAACAAGTTTTGTAAGATAAAATTACTCACTGACGCCAGATTTGATATATGAACAAGAATAACTCGCAGTAATAAGACAGGCATTATAAGGATGTTTTTTTGGATCGATATAATTCAAGCATAATTACAGATACTAAGAGTATTAACGCCAGCCCGAAACCTAGGACACCAATGTTGATATCGAGCACTGTTTTCTCGCTGCCATCAAGATACTTCATTGAACCTCCATATAAATCCTTGATTAAAAAAGCAGCAATAAATCCACCTGTCACTAAAATACTTAATACGGCGCTAATGACTATTTGATGCTTAATCCAAAGCAACCACAAGCACAGTAAGCCGATAGATGAATTGGTTATCAGCTGCCACACTTCATGAATACGAACATGCGGCGTCCAGTTTGGATTAAAAACATGACTTTCATTGATTTCCAATATGGGTACACCCATTGCGTAAAACGCGATGCAAAATGTAATAAGCAGTTTTTGAATCATGATTTGGCCTCTTTTGATTCGTTTAGAGTTGTTGCAATAAACTGATTAACTGCCAAATTGTCAGACCCAGTAATAAGATTGTACCGAGAACAAAGGCTTTGAAACGATGAGGCACATAATTGCTTGTTATGTGAATATAGGAATGGACGTAGCGTGTTAATACAAAGAGCGTCAT